>DXVA01000017.1:20246-25835 GCA_019408975.1 Lentisphaeria bacterium
CACGAATATCAATTACCCGATTCCGGTAAATCCGCCGTTCGTGCCATCCGAAAATCCGACCGGATGTTATATCCGCGAATTCGAGATCGATGAATCCTGGCAGAACCGCCGCATCATGCTCAAATTCGACGGCGTCGATTCCTTTATGTATGTATGGGTCAACGGGCAGCTCGCCGGGATGAGCAAAGGCAGCCGCAATCCGGCGGAATTCGATATCACCGACATCGCGCAAGTCGGACTGAACCGCATCACGGTTCAGGTGCTCCAATGGTCCGACGGAACTTATCTGGAGGATCAGGACATGTGGTGGCTGAGCGGCATCTTCCGCGATGTTTCCGTCATGGCGCTCCCGGAAGTGGACCTGTTTGATATTTTCGCGAAACCGCTCCTGGACAAGAAATACAGAAACGGCATCCTCGATCTTGAAATCGAAGTAAAGAACTGGATGGAAAAAGATGTCAGGGATCTTGTGGTGGAAGCCGAGCTGTTCGATAAATGCGGACGTGCCGTTTTCAGGAAACCGCTTTCTGCAAAGGCAAATGTCAAGGAAGCGAAAAGCGCAAAGGTCAGGCTCGAAGCGGAAATCAGGGATGTCATGAAATGGAGCGCGGAAACGCCTGACCTCTATACCCTGCTCCTGACTCTGAAAAACAGCTATGGCATAATCGAATACAAGAGTTTCAAGATCGGTTTCCGCACAATGGAACTCAAGAACGGCAACTTCCTTGTCAACGGTGTCCCGATCATGCTCCGCGGCGTCAACCGCCATGAATTCCAGACCGATCTCGGGCGTGCCGTAACCTATGATTCGATCGTGGAAGACATTCTCCAGATGAAGCGCCACAACATCAACGCCATCCGCACAGCGAGATGTTCTATGAAATCTGCGACCGCTACGGGCTTTACGTGATGTGCGAAGCCGATCTGGAATCTCACGGTTTCGGCTACGAAGAAGGAAAGAATCCCTCCATGTGGCCGGAATGGGAGCGGGCATGTGTCGACCGTATGCAGAGAATGGTGGAAGCATTCAAGAATCATGCGTCGATCATTTTCTGGTCGCTCGGAAATGAAGCCGGCTACGGCATCAACCACAGGAAAATGTATGAATGGACAAAGAAACGCGACAACACGCGCCTTGTCCATTATGAGCGCGACCAGATGGCGGAAACGGCGGATGTCGTCAGCACCATGTATTCCGCGCCGGAATTCATCGTCGATACCATCATCCCCGAACGCTGCAAGCCTTCGAAAAAGCCTTACCTGCTCTGTGAATACGCCCATGCAATGGGCAACGGACCCGGAGGGCTGGAAGATTACTGGCAGACTTTCTACGCACACAAGGAAATCCAGGGCGGATTTGTATGGGAATGGTGCGATCACGGAATTCGCACGCAGGACGAGGACGGATGCGAATATTTCGCCTATGGCGGCGACTTCGGCGACACGCCCAATGACGGCAATTTCATCGCAGACGGTCTGGTATTCCCCGACAAGAGCGCGTCGCCGGGGCTGGTCGAGCTCAAAAAAGTCATTGCACCGGTCCGCGTCACTGCGAAAAACCTGAAAAAAGGCGTTGTCAACGTCGCGAATCATTATGATTTCATCACGCTTGAACACCTGAATGTGGTATGGAGCGTCAGCGAGAACGGTACCGTGATTCAGTCCGGCACGATCGCTCCGCTCAAGATCAAGGCACGCACCGATGAAGATGTCGTGATTCCGTTCGTCATGCCGGAAAATCCGAAACCCGGTGCGGAATATTTCCTGAACATCAGCTTCCTGCTCGGCATGGACACCCTCTGGGCACGCTGCGGGCACGAAATCGCATGGGGACAGCTTGCGCTTCCGGTCAAGGCGTCGGCGAAAAAGCCTGTCGCCGGCAAGAGCCGGGCAGTCGTCGAGATGGATGAGGACGAAGATTTCCTCTATATCGCGGCGGATGAGACTTTCTTCGAGTTTGACAAGCATTCCGGCACCATCGCCAACTGGATGATCGACGGACTTCCGCTTCTCGAAGCGGGCCCGAAACTCAATATTTTCCGCGCAACCACGGACAATGACCGGGGCGGCGCAGGCATGGCGGCGAAATGGAAAGCCGCATACTATCACCAATTGACGCACAGCGTCAGAGAGGTTGCCTTCGATCCCGAAACGGCGACGGTCAAGGTCATTGCGCGTGTTGCGCCTCCGGTTCTCCAATGGGGGATCGAATGCGAATATGTCTACCGTTTCCTGCCGGACGGTTCCTATACGCTTGAGCTTTCCGGCAAACCGACGGGAGAAGGCATGGTGCCTTTCCCACGTCTCGGTTTCCAGCTCGCGCTGCCGGAAGCCATGGACAATGTCCAGTGGTTCGGGCTCGGCCCCGGCGAATCCTATGCCGATACCAAGGAGGCGCAGAGAGTCGGTCTTTATAAAGCGGGAGTGGACTCTCTTTATACGGAATACACCTATCCGCAGGAAAACGGCAACCGCAGCGAGGTCAGGCGCGCTGCATTTTATGATCTCCATATGGCGGGTTTCGTAGTGACAGGGCTGGACGGTATGCTCTTCAACTTCAGCGCCCATCGTTTCAGCCCCGAGGCAATCGAGGCGGCGAAACATCCGCACGAGATCGAAGAAGGCGAAAACATCTGCCTGAATCTCGACTGGAAACAGCAGGGAATCGGTTCTTCCTCCTGCGGTCCGCATCTGCCGGAAAAATATCAGATTCCGGTGAAACCGTTCCGCTTCGGCATGAAGTTCCGCGGATTCCGTCCG
This sequence comes from Lentisphaeria bacterium, assembly GCA_019408975.1. Classification (GTDB taxonomy): domain Bacteria; phylum Verrucomicrobiota; class Lentisphaeria; order Victivallales; family UBA1829; genus UBA11452. The sequence continues at coordinate 23,007 of DXVA01000017.1, forward strand.
AACGAACTGAACGATATCTCTTTTTTCAAAATGATTTAATGGATGGCATGAGGGTGATTTTATGAGGAAAATTCCGAAGACAGTAACCGCAGACGAGGCTGTAAGTGTGGTGAAATCAGGTGATCTGATCTACTTGAGCGGATTCGCCAATACGCCGGAAACTCTCCTGAACGCCCTCTGCCGCCGTGCCGACCGACATGAGTTTGAAAATGTCCGCATTCTCCAGCTCATGACATTCGGCCCCGCACCGTATATGGAGGAAAAATATGCGGGAATCTTCGTCAATGATCTGTTTTTTGTCGGAGAAAACAACCGCAAGGCGGTTCATGCCGGATTTGCGGATTACCTGCCGGTAGGCTTGAGCGATACGCAGAACCTGTTCCGTTCGGGACGGCTTAAATGTGACGTCGCCATGATCAAGGTCACGCCGCCGGACCGCCACGGGTATGTCTCGCTGGGCGTCTCCGTCGATATCACGCTCTCGGCGGTCATGACCGCAAAGAAAGTCATCGCGATCATCGACAGTTCGTCGCCGCGCACACTCGGCGACGCGCTGATTCCTTACAGCAAGATCGATTATGCCGTCATTGCGACACAGCCCCTGCCCGAAGTCCTCTATCCGCCGTCAGGGCCGCTCGACATCACGATCGGGCGCAACTGCGCAGAACTGATCGACGACGGCGCCTGTCTCCAGATGGGCATCGGCTCCATTCCGAACGCAATTCTTTCACAGCTCAGCGGACACAAGGACCTCGGCATTCATACGGAGATGTTTTCCGACAACGTCATGCCGCTCGTGGAAAACGGAATCATCAACGGCGAACGCAAGCAGATCGACACAGGCAAACTGGTCACAAGCTTCATGATGGGCTCGCGCAAATTCTATGATTTCATCAACGACAACCCGCTGGTGCTGATGAAGGACATCGGCTATACGAACGATCCGTTCATCATTGCGCAGAACGACAATGTCGTGGCGATCAATTCCGCGCTGGAAATCGACCTGACCGGACAGATCGCAGCCGATTCCATCGGCACCTCGATGTATTCCGGCATCGGCGGGCAGCTCGACTTCGTTTACGGTGCAAACCGTTCCCGAAACGGCAAAGGCATCATCGCAATCTCCTCACAGACCAACAAAGGGAAAAGCAAAATCGTCCCCGTCCTGACTCCGGGAGCGGGCATTACCACGCCGCGCCATCTGGTGCATTACGTCATCACGGAATACGGCATCGTGGACCTTTACGGCAAGTCGCTTCAGGAACGTGCCGCTCTTCTGATCGAGATCGCACATCCCGATCACAGGGAGGAACTGGAAAAAGCCGCGTTTGAACGGTTCGGAAAATTCTTCCTCTACCGCAAGAGCCGCAAGATGTTGAAAAAGAACTGATTCAGGCAGTAAGACAAACTCACGCGTTTTTCTGCATCCGGATATAAAAAAAGACAGGAGAAGGCATTTGCCGGTCTCCTGTCTTTTTTATCGCCCCGCATGACGCGGGGCTGCAATACCGCTTATTTCTTATCGGCGGACTTTTCGGAATCCTCAACTTTTTCGACCAAAGCGAGGTCAGCGGCTGAAACATGCCCGACGACCCGTCCGTCATCAAGATAGTCGTCTTCCTTTTCCTTCAGTCTCTGGAAGAGCCTGTAAAGGTCAATCGAACCGCCGATTGAGAACCAGACCGTGGAAACCACAGCCACAATACCGGGAACGAGCAGCATGGTGATATGGAACTTGATCGCCCACCATGAGTCGGGCCACGGATAGAAGATGTTCCAGATCACGATACCGACGAAACAGATCATGAAGCTCCATCCGAAGGACCAAATGAATACGCTCCATGCAAGAATCTTGTCGCCGCGGGTGTAATTTGCGTCAATGCCGATCAACTTTGAAATGATAGTATGACGGTTCCACGGAATCTTTTCCAACGCTTTGCCCTCAGCATAAGCGCCACGATGCAACATACGCTCCAGATTAAACGGTTTGCGGCAGGTCAGCAGAGAAAGCACAACATAAAGAATAATCGCTACAAGCATCGCGATGAAATAAATCTCCTGCGAATTCACGGGGAACTTTTCCGGTGTGACATTCCAGACGATATAGGGATTGAAAGGTTTGGAAACCGTATGGAAGAACCACGTGACGGATTCCACCCAGCCCATATCCTCCAGGAACGGGTAAATATATTTTGCCCATGTCTGCTGGCAGACAATACCTCCGACTGCAAGGAAAGAACCGGAAGCAAGAGCCGCAAAAGCACCGGCGGTCGTTCCGCGCTTCCAGTAAAGACCGAACACAATGACAGGCCCCGCGCCGCCCAGCCAGATCGCGCCGGTGATCGCAAAGAACATCAGAATGTAGTCCATCTGGGCAAAGAAGAACGAAAACAGAAATGCAAAGATTGCCACACCAATAATGATGCAACGCAAAAGATTCAACTGCTGTTTCGGCGTAAACGGTTTTTTACGCAGAGGCAGAATAATATCCTGTGCAATGATACTGCCCCAGGAATGCATGTAGGTTGTATCGGTAGACAAACAAAGGAAAAGCATTAACGCACACAGACAACCGGTAATTCCCATCGGAAGCATTTCACGCATGGCAACAGGCACCAGCATCTGATGGTAAATCGTTCCAATCGTCTGCGCTTTCCCCTTGTCGACAGTAGCAACAGCCGCCTGGGCAGCCTCTCTGTATTGAGAAGGCTCCAACGGTTTGCTGAGATCAAATTTTTTGTCTTTCGCCAGAATCTCCTTCAAGGTGGGAGTCACGGTGCCCGTTGCCGTCAGTGTTTCGACATCATCACGGATTCCGGCAAAAGGCTG
>DXVA01000017.1:25845-26886 GCA_019408975.1 Lentisphaeria bacterium
TCGCAGTAAGCTGTCTGTGAACAACATCGGCGTCTTTCTTGAAGTCGATATGCGTCATATAAGTAAAGGCGGCGACAGCGATCAAGACAATCATCATGGTAGAAAAACCGGCGCGCCATGTTCCAAGCAGACCGCCCATTTTCTGCTCATGCGCATTGGCGGCGGCAGCATTGTATCCCTGCGATCCGCTCCATGCCATACGATTGAAGACGGTACTGAAAATACCGACAAACACATAGAACAGATTGAAGGTGCGCAGATTTTCAATATCATAGGGATTCAACATGCTCTCACCGGGAGCACGATTCATCAGCGCCGGCACCATTTCGCCGTTCCATGAAAAGCGGTAGAAAATATAAGCGACAATGACGGCATACAGCGGATAGGAGACAAGCCCCTGCACACAGTCCGTCACCATAATGGTGATCTGTCCGCCCATGGTCACAATCCAAACGGCAAGTCCGAGCAAAAACAGCATCAGAAGCCCGAATGTGGAAAATTTCCAGTCTCCGATATAGAAATAAGCCGGCAACCCAAGGAAATACATAATGCAACGGGCAGAAACCGCAGGAAAAATCGCATAGTTGATTACACCGGAGATGGATTGGAGAATTGCCGCAAAAATACGGAATGCCCTGTTGTAGCGGATTTCGAAGAACTGTCCCATCGTCATTGCTTTTGTCTCGCGGAAACGGTAAGTGCAATAACCAGTCAGACCGAAGATCAGTCCCAGAGGAGCCGCAATCGCGCTCCAGAAACTGACTGCAAATCCGCAGGTATAATACATTTCCCACATTGCGACAGCGGAAATCAGCCCCATTCCCGCTTCACCGCTGGCGACACAGATCACATAACGCCCGGCAACACGACCCGCCGCCAGAAAGTCGGCGACGCTCTTTACATATTTCTGAGATTTCAATCCGATTACCATAACGACCAGCAACGGAATGAACACTAAAATCCAGTCCAGCCAAAACATAAAAACCCTTCAGTGCCGTCCCATAGATCTTTGAAATAGTCATTTTTACCACCTTATTTGAG
>DXVA01000170.1 GCA_019408975.1 Lentisphaeria bacterium
GGGTGACAACGTGGCGGAGCCCGTCCGCCATCGCCTTGACGCGCTTCGGGTCCAGCTTGAGACGGTCGAGCATGGCGGAGGAGAGCCCTTTCGCCGCGCCGTTTTTCATATCGGTCTCATTGGCGGCAATAAGTTTTTCCGCATCCTTTTCAAGAGCGTCCGCCATCGCCGTAAGCCAGCTGTTTTTGAGTTCCGGCGATGCGTTGGCAATCTTGCGTGAAGCATTTCGGGCGCATTCGCCCATTTCAAGAAGTTTCGCCTTCATTTCATCGGCGCTTACAGAGTTTGCATTCGTTGTCATCGTACAGCCTTTTCTCTTTTTGAAATTAGTGACCCTATAAAATACCATTCTGACGCCTTTTTTGCAAATGGCGCCGGAGGATAAGTAAGAAAAAGACATTTTCCCGTATCATTTCCGCTCCGGCGATCTGCGGAAATCTCTGCTTTTACGCTTTTTTCCGGTTTGCTTTTTCGGGGAAGGGCGGCTATGGTAATGGAAACCAATCAAAAAGGGGGAAATTGGCATGAAAACACAATGGATCACCACACTCGCCGTTGCCGTAATCGGAATCATCCTTGCAGGATGCCGTACCGTCGGAGACGGAGTCGCCGAGCAGAAGACATTTGCCGACATGCAGGTGGAGACGCTCGAAATCGCGGGGCCCTGGACCGTTGAGATGAATTGCGGCGCGGGTGAGAATTCCGTGACCGTGACGGTCGAACAGAACCTGTGGAAGTATGTCACGATCAGAACCGGGCGGAAGTTCCGGCTTGCTCTGGACAAAGATGTGAGTTTTACTCTGCCGCTGAAACTGACGATCAACTCCACCGGCAGTCTTTCGAAAGCCGATCTCAAAGGCAGCGTCAATGCCTCCGTATTCAACAACAAGGCACAGCTTTTTACGCTGAATATGGAAGATCTCTGCAAGTTCCGGGGGGATAATTCCGCAATCAGCATCGTCAATTGTGACATGGAGGGCAATGCGGTGGCGCTTTTCACCGGTTCCATTTCCGACTTGAAGCTTGAAGCGGAGGAAAATACCATTTTCCGGGGCGGCAGTATTACCGCGGCAACCCTGAACCTGAACGACAAGGCTCTGGTTACACTGGAGGAGGTCGGTTCCGCGCAGGTCGATATGGAAGACTACAGCAAGCTGACAATCGGAAAGCTTGACGGCGCACTGACCGGCAAGGCTGTCGACCGGGCACAGATCACATACAGCGGAAAAGGGCTTTCACAGGTCAGAACCTCCGGTTCGGCGGCGGTTGCCAGAAAATGAACTGCCGCGATGCAAGCATACGCGGTATCCGGGGATTTCGCCTGCGGCGACCAGCTTATTCAGCTGGACCGAAGCAGGACTGAGAGTCCTGCACGAAGCATTTTTGCGATGCAAAGCATCGCACTATTAAACCAATTTTTTTTTAGCAAGCTACGGTATCGTCGCACAACCTGAAAGACGGCGGAAACACTGTCTTTCAGGTTTTTTTGACGGCTCGCCCAAAACTTTGGGGGTGAGATAAATAAGATTGAATTCAAACTTTTTGTCCTTCCGCTCCTTTCTGCCGGGAATGAAAAACTTTCCGTCTTTTTTACTGCGACATGCAATAAATGGCTCCCTTCTCCCGTTTCATAATTGCAAAACGATGGAATCTCAAAAAGAAAGGGGACAAAATGAAAAGAGACTGTTTTACTTTGATAGAACTCCTTATTGTAATTGGAGTCATTGCCATTCTTGCAGGGCTGCTGATGCCTGCTTTGAACAAGGCGCGCGGTCAGGCAAATAAGATCGCCTGCCGCAGTAATCTGAGGCAGATCGGGCTTGCGATCCAGAATTATACCGATGATTTCAAGGGCGTTTTCCCGCGTGTTGCCGTGATGAAGTCCATTGAGACGGACCCGGAGGTTCCTGCAATTCAGGAAGTTCTCGCGCAGCAGCTCGGAGGGGAAAACTCAAAAGTGTTCCGTTGTCCTTCCGACCGCGGCATCAGCGGCATTGTGGGGGTGTTCACGGACGAAGAGGAGGAGAGCGATGAGGTCACAAGCACCAATTTCAATTATGCCAGCAGCAACGGAAAATCGGATTTTGAGAACGAAGGCAGCAGTTATGAATTCAATACATGGCTTGCCGGGCGCAGGATGACGAACCGTTCACGCAGTATGCTGATGCATGATCTCAGGCCTTACCACGGGCCCGCCGGAAAAATCGGTTCCTGCAACTATCTGTTCGCAGACGGCAGAGTCGATGACTGGAAATAAATATTTAATCAGGGAGCAGAGACAATGAGCTGCACGAAGAAGAAAACGGAAAAGAAAGTGATGACGAAACGCAGGAAGGCGATGATTGCCGCAACGGTATTGCTGGCGGGAGCACTCGCTCTTGGAACTCTCTCTTATTACGCTTTCCGCAAACCGCGCCCGAAATCGGATCGCCCGGAGGATATTGCAAAATTCATCGCATCGTCCGGGTTCAACCGTCTCAGCGCGGCGGAACGCCAGGCGTATCTGCGGAAACTGCGTCCTGCACCGGGGCAGGGGCAGATTCCGTCGCGTCGCCCCCGGATGCAGAATATGTCCGGGGAGGAGCGTTCCGCGTTCATGGCAAATATGATGCGCCTTTTTGAGCAGGAACGCAACAGGCGGCTGAAAAAATATTTCGCTCTTCAGACGCAGGAGGAAAAGAACGCTTTTCTGGATGCCGAACTTGCAAAAATGGAACAGCGCCGCGCGGAATTTGAAGAACGGCGCCGGCAGCGGGATGCCGAACGGAAGAAACGCGAGGCGGAAAATAAGAACGGGCAGACTGTCGCCGATACGCGCCCGCGTCCCTCCGAAGCGGAACGCGCCGGCCGCATGAGAACACGCACGGAGTCCATTTCTCCTGAAAGCCGGGCGATGAACAACCAGTATATGCGCGATCTTCAGGCCAGAGCCAAAGCAACGGGCAGGAACTTTGGGATGCGCGGTCCCCGCATGGCGCAGCGTTGAGCCGCAGAAAGAGGAGGCGTTTTTATTCTATGATTTCCAGGATGGCAAGATTTCTTCCGGCAGTCTCATGCAGGAATGCTTTCATCGGAAGAAAATAATTTTCAAAGATGTCGTTCCACATGCTTTCCAGATCAAGATCGGATGAGTTCCAGATTGCCGGGTAGATCTCCGCCTCGCTGAGTTTCGCCGGGTTCAAGCGGCGCTTCATGTCCGCCGGATCGAGTGAAGCCGTGAAATCCGCGATTTTCCTGACCTGATCCGGAGAATAGAGCTCGGCAGGGCCGTAACCGATATCAATGTCTCCGACGCTTTCCGCCTCTGGAAACAGCAGAAAGCCGCGCGGAAATACAAGGTCCTGATATTCGTCTCCGTTTCCCATCAGATAGTGGAGAATGTGCCATGTTTTGTCAAGCTGAAGCGCATCGGCGGGATCGATAACTGCATTGCGGATCAGTTCGGAGAATTCCTTTTCCGGCTTTTGCTGTCCGGACGGAGTTCCGGTCTGTTTCGTAAAAAAGGCTTTCAGGTTCAGGAGAAAGTTTCTTTTCTGCGGCGGAGCGGGCATTTCCGGCTGGGGTTCGATATCCAGGAGCTTGTAGATGCCATAGGGCTCCCGCAGAAGTTCTTTGCGCACCTCATCCGGAATTCTGATGATCTCATAAAGCATGCCCATGGCTGTTCTCCGTTTTGTGTTTTCTGCGACAGGAAAAGTGCAAAAATATACCTGTGCGGGAGAGAAATGTCAAACGGAAGAACGCAATTATGCTTCGTTGATTTTGTTTTCCTGCCGGAACCGGACCGGTGTCATTCCCATGTATTTGCGGAAGACACGGTGAAAATATGCCGCATCGCGGAAGCCGCAGCGCCTGGCGACGGAATCCATCGTGAATGAGGAGTTGCGCAGGAGCCGCATGGCTTGTTCCAGACGTTTTTTCCGCAGGAGCGCACAGAAATTCAGCCCGAAAAGATTTTTGACGGCTTCCGAAGCGCGGGGCGGCGTCAGCGAGAGTGTTTCCGCCAGATCCGCAAGCCCGATATCCCGCACACAGTTTGTTTCCAGGAACGCTTCAATCATTTCCCGGCGCGAGCTTGGAACACGGGGCGGTTCCCCGATCTGCAGGGCAAGACAGGAGGCGATGAGCATTCCGTAAGCGAGAAACGATTCCTCCTGTTCCGGTTTCAGTGCGGGGAGTTTCATTCCGGCAGGAATCTTGCGTGTCTGCGGATTGATGAGCTCTTCCGGTTCCCTGCGCGGCTGGAACGGGCCTGCGAAAATAACGCCGTAAAGCTTTCCGCCGGCAACGATCGGGAAAACGGCTTCCCGCATTCCGCAGTGACAGCACTTGAAGAAAGGACGTGGACGTGTTCGCAGCAGATGATGCTGGACCTTGTCCCGGTCGAATTCGATGCAGAGTTCGGTCAGTTTGTTTTTATGTTCTTTCAACCCTGTGCAGAACGGGTTCAGATGATACTGGGGCAGCGGAACGCCATGAAACTGCCCGCTGTAATCGTGACAGCAGAGGCGGCAGTGGAACTGTTTCTCAAAAATCCGAATCGCCTTTTCCTGAATCTGCATGTTTTCCATTGGAATTCCTTTCCCGTTTTCAAAGATATGGCATAAAAATACATCGAAAAAGCAAAAAAATCCATAGGATTTTCCGTTTTCCGGAAATATATTTGTCTTCAGGTCAAAAAAGGAGATCTTTATCATGAAGACGGTTGCTTACAGGATGGAGAAGGAAATCCCGGTGATTGCGGAGGCTGATGTTCTGGTCGTGGGCGGAGGCCCCGGCGGAATGAGTGCGGCGGTCATGGCGGCGCGGCAGGGTGTCAAAGTTGTGCTGGCGGAGCGTTACGGATGTGCCGGAGGCATGGCGAGTTTCGGCGAGGTGACGCCGTTCATGGCGAACCATCTTCGCGGCGAGACTCTCGACCGTCCGGTTTTCGTTGACTGGTGCCGCAAAATGTGGGAATACCGCGATGACGAGGTGAAGGAAGCCGTCTTTGATGAGAAAGTGATCCCCGGGACAAGAATTTCCAAAGATGTCGCGATGCTGGCTATGGAGGACCTTCTGCTTGAGGCGGGGGTGAAGGTGATCTATCATCATAATCTGGTGGACGTGATCAAAGACGGCGACAGGATCAGCGCGGCTGTATTCAGCTCGAAGTCCGGACTTTGCGCGATTTGCGCCCGGGAATATGTGGACGGCACAGGCGACGGTGACCTTGCCGTGCTTGCCGGATGTGATTTCGAGTTCGGCAATGAGGACGGTTTCTGCCAGCCGATGACCTTGTGTTTCAAACTCGGCGGAGTGGATGCGGCGCGTATGCCGGATCGCGCGGGGATCAACCGGCTTTACGATGAGGCGAAGGCTGCCGGAGAGATTGTCTGCCCGCGTGAAAATGTGCTCTGGTTCCTGACGCTTGAAAAAGATGTGATTCATTTCAATACGACGCGCATCATCAAAAAAAGCGGCGTCAACGGGCTTGATCTTTCCGATGCCGAAATCGAGGGCAGGCGGCAGCTCCGCGATTTCCTGAAATTCCTGCGCAGGCATGTGCCGGGATTCGAACATGCCCGTATTCATTCGATCGCGCATCATGTCGGCATTCGCGAGTCGCGCAGGATCGTCGGGGAGTGCTTTCAGACGGTCGATGACTTCACTTCTGCGAGAAAATATGCCGACGGCATTGCAAAGGTCCGCTATCCGATCGACATTCATAATCCGTCCGGCTCCGGCACAATCATCAAAACACTGCCGGAAACGGAGTGGTACGAGATCAGTTTCCGTTCCCTGATTCCGAAGAAATGTTCCAACCTGCTGATGGGCTGCCGCGCGATATCCATTGACCATGCGCTTCACAGCAGTGCGCGTGTCATGCCGCCCGTCTGTTCCATCGGGCAGGCAGCCGGAATGGGAGCGGCGATGGCGGTGAAAGCGAACTGCGCCCCCGCCGGGCTGGACGGGGTGGAAGTCAGAAAGAACCTTGTCGCCGCGGGAGCTGATCTCTGACATCGCTATGTATTCCCTGCCGCCTTACGGCAGGAAAATGTAGCCGTGAAGTTTTCTGATATCCTTTTCCGGCTTTTGGTTTTTCCATTCTTTCGGCGGCATCCAGCCGGGTGTCAGCAGAGCACCGTATGCGGCTGCCGCCGGAGCGATGGTTTCCCATACCGTGAATTCGTTCTGATCGACCGCATGTCCCTCCAGATTTGCGAATTCACGCCAGAGCGGGATTGTTTTCTGGATGATCCGGTAACATTCGGCGGTATTCATTTTTTCTTTGGCACGGAGACTTGCCGGCAGGAGATTGATGTCACAGCCCTTGAAATCATGATCGGGGCGCGGTTTGCAGGCATAGCGATAAATCATGCTTGCGGCTGAATAGTTGTTTCTCCCTGTGAAGGTATAGGGGGTAATGCCGGGAATGGGATCGGACAGACGGTCGTTCCACGCCCACATGGGGAGTGAGAGAATGCGGACGGGGTAGACTTTGCCCAGACCGGTCGTCATACTGCGCCCCATCGGATTGGCTCCCATCATCCAGTCGAATGCCAGAAATGCGCCGTCCCGGTATTTTGCCATGCCGTCTATCCTCCACGCCATGATCAGGCAGGCGCCTTTTGCGAACGGGAGCCCGGCGCCCCATGCCAGATAAGTGAAGTAAGGGCTGTTCAGGCTCCAGTTCAGGTTCCGGTAGGCAAGAGTCTCCTGATTTTTCAGCAGCTCATCCGCCTTTTCGCGGATCATCCTGCGGTATTTTGCCGCCTGTGTGAAAAGCACTCTGTCGTCTTCCGCGAGTTCACTCAGGAAATAAGGACTCCTGGCATCTTTAACGTCAGCCAGGATTTTCCCGAAGTCGAGTTTGTCCAGAATGTCCAGATATTTCTGGTCGCCGGAGAACGGCTCCTGCGGATTCGGGGAGACGGCTTTCGTGTAAAGATAGAGATTGAGCGCCGCCTTGAACAGATCGCTCCGCGGAAGTTCTTCCGGCTCCGTATAATGGTAAACTCCCCAGTCTCTGATCCTGAACTTCGTATCGGCGCGATTGTCCGGATTCATTGCAAAGCTCCATGCCTTTTCCGCTGATTTGAAGAAACGTTCCGCCTGCTCTTTTCTGCCGCACCGGTCATAGGCGCGGGCGAGCTTCGCCGCATGTGCGCAGTACTGGAGCGTGCTTTCGCGGGTGGGGAGCGCCAGATAATAACGCTGGGTATCTTTTACCGGATCATAGATTTTCGGGTGGCTGGTAGCTTCGAGCCAGCAGCCGACTCCGCCCTTTTCATTCTGGGCGCGCCGCCAGACATCGACTCCCCATGCCGCCTCGTCAATGATATCGGGAATTCCGTTGCCGGATTCCGGGATGTCCAGCTGGGCGTCCTTGAAATTTTCAGGGAAGAGCAGGTAGATTGAAAGCAGGGCGTCCACAATCTGAAAGTGATAGGTTCTGCGGTCGAAATCCCCCGCGTCCCACCAGCCGCCGTAGACGTCGGGAAGCGCCTCGCCGGTTGCGGTAGCCTTGACCACATGGAAATGGCTGAGATCGGCTTTTGTGCCGTTGCTGCGGATGATCCGGCTGTTTTTACCGCGATAGTGGCGGTCGTTCGGCGGAAAGCCGCCGCGATAGGAAATCTTATGATCCGCCCCCATGCTCCACTGCGTATGGGGCGGTGTTTTGGCGATCCCGGAACGCTGGTGGAACAGTCCGCGCATCTGAACATAAAATGCCCGCCCGATTGCATCGTCGCTGATTGTGAAATCCCAGGAACGCCCGACTCCCGGCACGTGGATGTAATAATTTCCGGTTTTTGAGAATTCTGAAAAATCCAGTTCCATGATTTCCTCCCCGTAAAGCGCGATTTTCTCACGGTCGCGCATGATGTACTGGTCAGGCATTCTGTAAGCAATCTTTCCGGTAAAGGCGATACTGCCGTCCTTGATGTCGCGCAGATGGAATTCTTTGCCTTCGAGATGTTTCACGGGGAGACGCCCCAGTTCCGCGAGCCACATTCCGAGATAGGCGTATTTCCGGGTTGCCGCCGGTGCGTATCCGACCTGATTGACCTTGATCGCACGGGAAATCGTTTTCCGGTCGTCATAACGGAGCGAGGCGGTTTCCCCCGCGGCGGTGGAGACAGTCAGTGTATCATTGTTGCGGAGCGGCTCTTTGAGTTTGAAGTAGGCAAATGGAACCAGTTCGGCGCTTTCCGTCAATACGATCCCTTTGCCGTTGACGCGGGGCAGGCGTTTAATTCCCACGGCATTGATCCAGTAGCCGTGTGCGGCGGCGGAGGTTTCCCTGCCGTTGACTTTGAGCTTGAAGTATGTCGGGTTTTGAAAATTGTCACGTATTGAGGGCAGATAGTGCGCCATGATGTCGGCTGCTGCGAAGTTGTAAAAGAACTGGCGCGACCAGTCCTTATTCCGAGGAAGCTGTTCCGCGCCGGCAAGCCGGCTGTGATAGTTGTCCAGAATCCGTTTTGTAAAAAAATTGTCATACAGCCCCGCCACCGCAATATATTCATTCGTCAGGGGGAAAAGCTGCATTTCCCCTTTTAACGGAACCGCCGGAGCTGAGTCGCGCGGAATTCCTGCGACTTCTGCGGTTTGCAGTCCGTATGAGGAGTGCGCTGAAAATACCGCGGAAATTGCAAACAGCGCCGGCAGGATGGAAAATCTTTTTCTCATGGATTCTTCTTCTGTCGTCATTGAATGGTTTCTGTTACAGGCACCCGGAAAACTGGAATGTTTCGGGTGTTTTACTATAGCATTCTTCTCGCTGGTTTCAATGTGCGGACTGAAAATGCTGTCCGCCTTGCCAAAATATCCTGAAAAAGAATGGTTCCGATATTCTGGAGGATTGCATTTCATTCAAAGGAAATGTATATTGAATGTATGAAACAATGATTGGGAAGGTGCCTATGTTTGGAAAATTTTTAGCTGTCGCAACCGTTCTCCTTGTTCTGGGACTCGGCGCAGGATGTTCTTTTGCCAACAGTTCACGCCAGATCGTGGCGCTGACCATTGATCCCGCGGATGCGCGGGTGATTGCCAACGGTGTGGAATATCACAACATCTCGCCCCAGTTCATTGAGGCGAAACGCAGCAGGGAACTTCTGCTTGTCGTATATAAACCCGGGTATCGTGAAGCCTTGTACACGGTGGATTACCAGCTCAGCGACACCGGCAGAATCGATGCGTGGGGCTCCATTTTCATCCTGCCGTTCTTCGGGCTTTTTTCCGAAGGCGCGTGGGAATTGAAAGAGAACAATATTTATATCAAGCTCGTGCCGCTGCCCGATGAGAAAACCTTAAATGAAGAACAGCAGAAGACTCTGGAAGAAAAAGACCGGATCAATGCGAAGTTCAGGGAAAATGCCGTGAAAACAGGTGTTCCCCGGAAATT
>DXVA01000171.1 GCA_019408975.1 Lentisphaeria bacterium
GTCCACGGGGCCGTTCGGGTCCGCCCGGCGCGACTGTCCGCCGCCGAAGAAAGAATCGAAGATCCCGCCTCCGCCCCCCATGCCGCCGAACGCTTCCCGGAAAAGATCGAACGGGTCCATCCCGCCTCCGCCCCCCATGCCGCCATGAGAAAACGCAGCTTCGCCATATTGATCATACATCTGGCGCTTTTCCGGATTTCCAAGAATCTCATAAGCCTGGGAAATCTCCTTGAAATGCTCCTCCGCCTCCTTATCCCCCGGATTCTTGTCCGGGTGATATTTGACGGCGAGGCGCCGGTAAGACTTTTTGATCTCGGTATCGGTCGCCTCGTGCGTGACCTCAAGGATCTCGTAATAATCAGCCATTACTCAGCGCTCGCTTCTTTTTCCATGCCGAGCGTCATCAGCGATGCGGTGCGCTTCGTGAACAGGAGCGGGTCCGGAATCGGGCTGCCTTCCGCAAGAAGCGCCTGATCGTAGAGCATTTCCGAAAATTCAGGCAGTTTCGCATTGTCGGGAGACTTCTCGTAAAGCTTCTTCATCGCCACGACCAGCGGATGTTCCGGGTTCAGCTCAAGAATACGCGCCACATTCGGGGCGTTTTTATCCATCGCCTTCAAGACACGCTGCATGTAAGCGCTGGGATCATACTCGTCACTGACCAGACAGCAGGCGCTTTCAGTCAGGCGCGAGGAAAAACGGACATCCTTGACTTTCGTTCCGAGCGCCTTTTTGATCAGTTCCACCAGCGGCTTATTTTCATCCGCCGCCTTTCTGGTCTTTTCCTCCAGCTCCTTCTGAATCGACTCATCGAACTTGACGTCGCCTTTGTTGACGGATTTGAGTTTCTTGCCGTCGAACGTGCCGACTTCGGAGATCACCCATTCGTCGATGGGATCGGTCATGAACAGCACATCATAATTTTCCTTGCGGAGAATCTCAAGGTGCGGAGATGATTCAAGCGTCTCGCGGCTGTCGCCGGTGATATAGTAAATCTCCTGCTGGAGCGCAGGCATCGCATCACGGTATTCTTTCAGGGTCACGAGTTTTCCTTTGGGACCGTTCATGGTTTCGAACAGCAACAGATTCTGGAGCTTTTCACGGTTCGCAAAGTCCATGTGGACGCCTTCCTTGATGAGACGGCCGAACTCCTTATAGAACTGTTCATATTTTTCCCTGTCGTTTTCAAGCATCTTCGTGAGCTCGGAGATGATGCGTTTCGCAAGATTTTTGCTGATCTTGAGAATCTGCGGATTGTCCTGAAGCATTTCACGGGAGATGTTCAGCGGGAGATCGCTGGAATCAACCACACCCGAAACGAAACGCAGGTAATCCGGCAGAAGCCCGGGGCAGTTGTCCGTAATGAACACACGCCGCACATAGAGATGCAGACCGTTGGTTCTGCGTTCGCCGAACTGAAAATCGAACGGAGCACGCGCAGGCAGGAAGAGCAGCGCCTTGAATTCGGAGGTTCCCTCCGCACTGTAGGAAATGCGCTTGAGAGGCTCGCCGACCTGTCCGGAGAGATGTGTGTAAAAGCTGTTGAACTCCTCCGCAGTCACTTCGGACTCGGGGCGAAGCCAGATCGCTTTCATCGAGTTCAAAGTCGAATCCTCGACCGTTTCCTTGTCGTCTTTCTTGACCGTATGCTTCATCATAACGGGATATTCGATGAAGTCGGAATACTTCTTGATGATCGAGGAGACTTTCCAGTAATCGAGATAGCTCTTTGCGTCCTCTTTCATGTGCATGACAATCGTAGTGCCCTGCGAGTCGCGCTGCGCTTCTTCGATGGTATAAGTCTCCTTGCCGTCCGAGGACCACTTCCATGCCTTGTCCGCCCCGGCTTTTTTCGTGATGATGTCCACGCGGTCCGCGACCATGAACGAAGAATAGAAACCGACGCCGAACTGACCGATCAGTTCAGGGCCCGCAGGCGTATCCTCGCCGTCCTTCTTCGCATTCTTCATGGCCTCAATGAATGCTTTGGTGCCGGAACGCGCGATCGTGCCGATATCGGAGACAAGCTCGTCATGGTTCATGCCGATACCGTTATCGGAAATGGTGAGCGTATTCGCTTTCTCGTCGGAATCGATCCTGATTTCCCATTTCTGAGCGAATTCAGGCTTGCTGAGGGACTCGAAGCGCGCCTTGTCGATTGCGTCCGCAGCGTTGGCGACCAGTTCGCGGATAAAAATATCTTTATTGGAATAAACGGAATGGATCATAAGCTGTAAAAGCTGCTGAACCTCTGCTTTGAACTGCATATTGTTTTCCATAAGGGATGCCTCCTTGTCAAGCTGAAAAATTCAAGTTATTTCGAGGGGGTGGGCGTGGAATTCTTGAAATCGGTGCAGTAAAAGCCTTTGCCGTGGAAAATAATCCCGGCACCGCCGCCGATTTTGCGTTTCAGTTTCATAGCCTTGCATTTCGGGCACTGTTTCAGTTTGTCGTCCTTCATGCTCTGAAAGACATCGAAATCATGACCGCACGCCTCACAGACATACTCATACGTAGGCATTTCCAACTCCTTTAACTGATTTATATTATGTCATTTTTTCATAATCATCATAATATCCGCATTGTTAAGCATTCTTTATGCCAGAAAAATATCGTTTTTCATAATTCAAATATTTTCAGACAGTTACAAAGAACACAACACGAATAAAGATATGTATTTCCGTGACATTATGACACAACCCCGCTTCCCGGTGACACACTCAGAAGAACAGCTTGAGCGCCGCGATCGCAGAGAGAAACAGCACAATCTTCTCAAAGAGTCTCTGCGGCAGTTTCTTCAACACCCAGATCCCAAGCGCCGCGCCGGCGAGAAGCAGCGGAATCATCGCCAGATCCGCGCGGAACGATTCCGGCGTAATGCGCCCCTGAGCGTAAAAAATCGGAACTTTGAGCCAGTTCAGCAGGAAGAAATACCATGCGGCGGTTCCCATATATTCCGTTTTTTTGTCGAACCGCATCGCAATCAGGTAAATCGCCATGATCGGCCCGGCGGCATTCGCGACCTGCGTCGTAAATCCGGCAAGGAGACCGAAAAATGCGGCGAAGCTCCAGTGCGTCGGAACTTTCGTCACATCGCGCCAGATGAAATCCTTCAGCATCGTAAAGACGCATAAGCCGAGAACGATCACGCCGATCAGGATGTTCAGATTCACATCTTTGGCGAAATGGAGCACGATCACCCCGATGCCGATCCCTGCCAGAGCCGCCGGAAGCAGCCGCAGAATAATCTTCCAGTTTACGGTCTTACGGTAGTAAATGATCGCGGGGATATCCGCCATCGCAATCATCATAAGCTGCAAACCTGTGGAAAGCCCGGGTTCGAACGTATTTGCGAGCATCACCACCGGCAGCAGTCCGAGCCCCGGCATTCCGGTCTTATTGATTCCGATGATCACTGCGGAAATACACAACACGACAATCTGAAGTGTTGAAAATCCCTGAAAGAAAAAGTCCATTTGCACTCCTGTTTTATAAAGATAAAGCGTATAATATACCATAAAATAAAAAATATACTATCCATAAACAAAGGAAATATTCATGAAATCATGCCGGCTGCGCACGGCGAATGTTTCTGTAAAAGAATTTCAGCCGGCTTTTCATACCTGCTTCTCATATAAACCGTTCACTCCTTGTAAAACTCTGTTTTCAAATTATATTATTACAGCGTCTATGTTTATTTCCATAAGATAATAAGATATTGACCAGCCAACCATGAACAGAAAGGAAGAACATGAAGCCTGCGATTTCCGTGATCGTGCCATTCTACAACATTGAACAATACGTATCCTACTGCCTGGACTCCATTCTGGCGCAGACATTCCGGGACTTCGAACTGATCTGCATCAACGACGGTTCCAAAGACGGCACGCGGGAACTGCTGGACGCCTATGCGGAAAAGGATTCCAGAATCAAGGTGATTCATCAGGAAAATCAGGGACAATCCGTTGCCCGGAACAATGCACTGAAACGGGCTGTGGGAAAATATATTGCTTTCATTGACGGAGATGACGCAGTTATACCGGAATATCTTGAAGTCCTCTACAAAGAAGCGGAAAGAGCAAAACCAGACCTTGTATTTTGTAAATCATCATTAGTTATTGATAACAAACAAGTTACAACTACATATTGGGAGGGGTATTCTGTAGAGATATTTGATGATTCAATTGCGTACCGTCACTTGTCCAAGCAAATCAGACTGCCTTCTACTCCTTGGGGCAAACTATATCGCAAAGAATTTCTCGGCGATATCCCATTTGAACCGGGGATCTATTTTGAAGACTATTTATTCTTATATACCAGTTTATTCCGCTTGAAAAAGGTTGTCGGTATTGATGCGGTAATGTATCTGAATACAATAACGCCCGGCTCAACGATAAACTCTCCTTTCTCTATGAAGAAAGCCTATTCGCACCTGATAATTTATGATCGGGAAATGGAGCTTGCCGAAAAATTCTGCACCCCGCAGGAGAAGCCATTTCTTCGTAAAAAAGCAATAGGACAAATACGGCGTCTTCTACGAGGACTTGCCACCATGGAGTTTCAGAAATTACAAGAAATATTACCTGAAGTTCAAAGCCACATCACGGAAAGATATGTAGCAGGGAAGCTGTCCCTTCATGATTTCAGCTTCAAATACAGACTGTGTCTATTCGCATTGATCAAGCACTGGGACAAATACCTGCCCATTCTGCTAAAACTGGCATAACATGATAAAAAAACAGACTCAAACCCATTATCTTGCAAAAGACAGTTTTTCAGGTTATATTTATATTCATCACATCCATGACCCCAACAGCAAAGTTACAAAGAGCTGAATTCAAAACAGTCAGAATAGGAGAAAAACAGTATGCCTCCCGCCATATCCGTAATCGTGCCATTCTACAACATTGAACAATACGTATCCTACTGCCTGGACTCCATTCTGGCGCAGACATTCCGGGACTTCGAACTGATCTGCATCAACGACGGTTCCAAAGACGGCACGCGGGAACTGCTGGACGCCTATGCGGAAAAGGATCCCAGAATCAAAGTGATTCATCAGGAAAATCAGGGACTGTCTGCGGCGCGAAACAACGGATTGCAGCTTGCCGCAGGAAAATATATTGCCTTTATCGACGGGGACGACGCAGTTACGCCGGAATATCTTGAGGTTCTCTGCAAAGAAGCGGAAAAATCGGGGGCGGATTTTACATTCTGCGACTATGCGGAAGTCGAAGCGGACCAAAGAAACATTCCGGAACCATGCAAAGAGCACCCGGCAGTCATCATACAGGACAGCATCATCCATTCCCAATTATCGAAAAAGATCAGGCTTCCCGTCTTCGCATGGGGCAAACTTTTCCGCAGAGACTTTCTCGACGATGCACCGTTCGTCCCCGGTGTCTATTTTGAAGATTATCTTTTCTTTTACACCAGTATTTCCAGCCTGAAAAAAGTCTGCCGCGTCAAAGCGCCAATGTATCTTTACACGCAAACGCCGAACTCCATCATGCACTCCCCGTTTTCCATAAAAAAGGCAAAATCATATCTGGTCATTTACGATCGGATGATGAAAATTGAAAACAGGCTCTCGTCTCCGGAAGAGAAAAAACTTTTTCATCGCAAAGCCGCCGGACAGCTGCGCAGCATACTCAGCGGGCTTTATGACCTGAACAGGGAAGACCTGAAAGAGGCGCTGCCCCTCATTCAGGATCATTTCTCCCGCTGGCACGCGGACGGACAACTGTCTCTCCGCGATTTCAAGCTCAAATACCGGATTCTTCTGCTGATGCTGGTCAAACGCTGGGACAAGTGCCTGTTTTCCCTGTTTGAACTTGATGTGAAAACCGGCGGACTGGTAAGGAATTCCATCCGCCGGAAACGCCTCAGAGAACTTCAGCGCTGACGCCGGGGCACCAGTCTTTCTGCTCGTCGGTGTAGTAGAGCCATGCACGCGACGCCGGCGCGGTGTAAGAACCGGGAATCACAGCTTTGAGGCTTACAGGGACGCGAACCGTTTCATCCGCACGCAGAGCGCGCCAGTAAAGAACCAGCCCGCCGTCGAACAGCTCCCACGCGGCAATGCGCCCGGCGCTCACAAGTTCTTTGAGTTGATCGTAACGCACCTCGAATCCGGCAGGAATGCCGATTACGGCAAGCGGCATCGAGACATCCCGGCTCCCATTGCGCACCGTCACATTCAGCTCCGTAATCTCCCCCTCTCTTATTTTTGCGGAAGAGAGCGCCGTTTCCACTTTTACGGCACAACCCGGAGCGGAAACGGGAAGTTTCGTATTGCATGAGACTTCAAGTGCAAAGGGCATCTCGGAACCGTCTTCCATGACGAGCCCGACCGTATGAGTCCCGGGCGTCATTGCAATGGAGAAATCAGGCAGTTCGATCGCGCCTTTCGACTCTTTCGTGAAAGAGACGGTACCGCCGAAAGTTTTCCCGTCCACGACCAGCCGGACACTGCCGGGGTTCTTCGGGACGGCGCGCGCCCTGTCATAGGCATTGATCGCTTTCAAGGCCAGAATTGTGGACTGCGTCGCACCGAAACGCCCGCTCTTGCAGCGTTCGAAAAGCCATTTCATTGCAGACTCCACATTCGGAGTGAACCTGCCGTCGATCCGGAGCCATGCGAGCACGGCAAGCGAAGTCGTCTCGATCTTCAGCGAATCGCCGCCGGAACACGTGATCGTGGTCTTTCCGCCGCCGACGGAACCATTTTTTTCCTGCGAAGCGGCAAGTTCGGCAGCCAATGCGAGGGCGTCCTTTCCGTCATGCGCAAGGAAAAGAATATTCGCGCCGAGCGCACGGATGTAGCTGTCATCCGACTGAAGCGCGATTTTCTTCACATGCCCGATCTCGCGCGACAGTTTCGCAGGAGCGGTGCCGGACTCAAGAAGCGTCCAGAGGATATAAGCATTGGTCGTCGGAACAGGAGCCCTGCCGAAAGAGTCCAGCGCCCGTTCATTGCGGAGAAAACCGCCTTTTCCGTCACGCCTGCTCAACAGCCACTTCTCCGTGCGTTCCAGCATGGCACCGTCAACGTGCATGACCTCTTTCATTTCATTGAACTGCATCAGCCCGTAAGCAGTCAAAGCCTCATGCCCGGGATTTCCCCCGAACCATTCGTAACCATTCTTTTCAGACTCGAATCCGATCAGCTTTTGATACCCCTGTTCCAGAAGCCCGGCTGCCTTGCGGATTTTCGCAGGAGAAACTCCCTGGTGGCTCAGGAAATACTGTTGCGCCATCACCAGCGGATAGGTTGTGGAACTGGTCTGTTCGAAGCATCCGCAAGGCTGGCGGAGCAGAGCATTGAGCGCCTCCTCCATTCCGGCGAGCGGACTCGGGTAGATTTTCGCGGACGCCTTCACGGAACCGGCTTCGACATCTGCCGGGATTTTTATTGTACAGCTGTACGGGTTCTTCGAGTTCAGGAGCCCGCCGGCATTGAATGTAACGGGAAAACCGGACGGCAGGACATTGATCCGGCGCGTCACCTTATCCGCATATCCCTCCGCTGCGGCATGGAAGGTGAGTTCCAGAATACCGGCTTTCGCGGGAGTCACAGTGACGGCAAGCCGCCCTCCCCCGCCGGGGTTCAGAGCATCCAGAGTCAATGTTTTTCCGATCGTTTCCTGATTCACCTTGACGGCAAGACTCACGTTCTTCAGAACCTCGTCCGTGGAATTCACAAGCGCGACCGGAATCTGAATCCTGTCTCCCGCCGTTGCGAAAACCGGAAGTTTCGGCTCAATATGGAAAGGCTCCACGGAACGGATCGCGGCAGTCTGCACCCCCAGTGCGCCGTTGTTTCCGATTGCGTCCGCCGTCACGCGGAACGTCGTGATGCTGTCCGGCAGTTCAAATTCGACGGATGCCTTTCCCGTGCGCGGATTCGTGCGGATGCCAGCATTCCAGTAGATCGTTTCAGTGAAATCCCTGCGCTCATTCGGAGTGCGGTTCGGGCGCGCCCTGTGTGCGTATTCACGTATGTTGACAGACTCAGCCAATGCGTTCCGTTTTACTGCGGCATCCATTCCGGCAATCTTCCGGAATGCCCCTTCCGCGGGAAGCAGAACCGGCGGCGGAACCTGATCCGCCTTTTCTGCGGCAGGCGCTTTTGCTTCCACCGCAGCGGCAGGCAGTGCGGCAGCCTCGGCAATCACGGCATCCTGCCGGACTCCGGCAAAATTAAACACTGCATTCTTATTTACACGGTACCCTCGCAACACAATCTCCTGCATCCATGCAAGAGCGCGTTTCGCCGGATTTTCATACCGCTTTACAAGCTCGTTGAATTCCACCGTGATGAATCTGCGCCATCCCTGCGTGCCGAGAAGCAGGTCAACTGCCTCAGCGGATTCCGGGTTCTTCGCATCGAAATAAATCCGGGCATCGGCAAGTTCACGCACGTCGTTCTCCAGATAGACCATTACCGGCAGAGACGGCGCCTGTTCCCGGCGGTCAATCATCTCGATCACGGATTCATCGGTCACGTTCAGCCCGATAATACTCTCCACCGGGTTTCCGTTCCGGTCCGTCGCAAGAATATCGAGTTTGACTTTCCCGCCGGGGACAAATGTCCCGCCTTGCGGAATAATCTGCACATTCGTAGCAAACTTCGGAGAACGGAAGACAAGCCGCTCCGCAACGGGCCTGCTCCGGGAATCGTACACGGTCGCAATCAGAACGCCTTCATATTCGCCGGCATCCAGAGCAACCTCATTGACTCCTTTTTTCAGACTCGCCGAAGCGAGAATGCGTTCCCGTCTGGAAAGAACGATCTTCGAGGCGTTCGAGTTCTCCGGCACAGATACGCGCAGCAGTATCTTTTCTTCAAACGGGTAAATCTTCTTTGAGGAACTCAAAACAGCGCCGCTCTCTTTCACCGCAGGAAGCGGATACCGTTTTTCAATTCCAGCGGGCGTTTCGATCTTCAGGAAATAAGTGGTGTCTTTCGAGGGAGTAAAACGGAACATGCCGCGCCCCTCATGACGGGATGCCGCTTCGGCAACCGCTGTACCGTCCGCAGTCACAATCTTCCCGGTCAGGTCTGCGGGCTTTCCGTTTTTGAGATTTGCGGAAAAATAAACCCGGTTCGGCAGTCCTGCAACCATGTCGCCGCCTTCGGGGTAAAAACAGATGTCAAGGTCTTTCAGGACCAGCGGCAAACTCTTTGCGGCAGTTTCAAGCACGCCGCCGTCACGAACCACAAAAGCAACGGTTCCATCCGTCTCCGCAATGTTCCCCGGCAGTTTGAACGATGCGGAAAGATTGCCCTCCCGGTCCGCTTTCAGCCCCGGAATGCGCGCAATCTCCCGGTTCCCCAGGCGTGCAATGAGAGTTACATCCGCATTTTCAGGCACTCCTCCCC
>DXVA01000172.1 GCA_019408975.1 Lentisphaeria bacterium
CTCCTGCGCTTTGACCGCTGCTTCCGCTTTGCGGATGGAATTCCGGATGCGGACTGTTTCTAGTGTGCCGAGTTTGTCGCCTTTCCTGACAAGGTCGCCTTCCTCGACAAGGATTTCTTTGACGCGCTCGGGGATCTGGAATGCCAGATTGACTTCGCGGATATCCACATTGCCGTAAAGTTCAAGCGGCTCGGATTTGTCAATGATCCGGTTTTCTACAAGATAGAATCCGGTTCCTGCGAGCGCAATTGCGACAAGGATTGAAACGATGATCAGCAGTTTTTTCCTTTTCATAAAAAGCCCCCCGCTTTTCATTTTATTTTTTATTTTCTTTCATGAGATAAGGACTGAATCCGAAGTATCTGCATTCCCTTGCCATGACGAACGGCGGAACCACCGGCAGAGAGCCGCGTATGAAAAACAGGGCGGGGGAGAGTGCATCCCTGACCTGATACTGTCCCGGATCGCCGGAACTGACGACCGTCACCTGAATTGCGGGGTTCAGCAGTCTGGGCGTTGCCAGAAATTTTGCATCATAAGGATCGAGAATATATTTCGGGAGATCCGCGGTCAGCGATGGATAATCGGCGGAAGTCTGTCCCGCGAGGAGTCCGCAGTAGAATCCGAGTGATGTGGATTTTTCCTGTGCCGGCCTGCGGTTTTCCCTGATGTCGTTCGCCATCAGCATCCATTTGCTGTGAAGGGCAGGGATGAAGAGCACCGGCATCTGGCGTTCCGGCTCTTTTTTCAATGGATAAGTGATCCATCCTGACATGATTGCACCTCTTTCTTTACATAATCCCGATATAAGAAAATATAATTGCCGAATATGAAAAATCAACTCATTTTTTATAAAAAGAGAGGTGTGAAATAATAAAAATTACTAAAAAATTGGATTTTATTTTCAAAAGCGCTTGAATTTAACGGAAAAGATAATAGCTTATCACAAGAACAGCCCCGAAAAATAAAAATCAGAAAACAAGGAGAGCGACATGGCTGATTTAAAAGGCAGCAAGACCGCGGCAAATCTCGCATATGCGTTTGCCGGAGAATCACAGGCAAGAAACAAATATACCTATTTTGCGAGCGCCGCCCGCAAGGAAGGTTATGAGCAGATTGCCGCGATCTTCGAGATGACTGCGAACAATGAAAAGGAACACGCGAAACTCTGGTTCAAGGCTTTGAATGGAATCGGCAGCACGGCGGAGAATCTTACCGCGGCAGCCGCCGGCGAGCATGAGGAGTGGACCGAGATGTACAAGAATTTCGCGGAAGAGGCCAAAGCCGAAGGTTTTGACGATATCGCAAGACTTTTTGAGCGTGTTGCCCTGATTGAAAAGCGGCATGAGGAACGTTATAAGAAACTTCTTGAGAATGTGGAAAAGAATGAAGTCTGGGTCAAGACCAGGCCGCGCCGCTGGGAGTGCCGCAACAGCGGGCATGTTTACATCGGAGAAAAGGCTCCTGAAATGTGCCCGACCTGTAAGCACCCGAAGGCATTTTTCGAGATCGAAGCGGAAAACTATTGATTTCTGCTGCCCGGTTCCTGACGCGGTACAGTTCTACGGGCTGTGCCCGGCAGTGAAATCTGAAAGCCCTGCATTCCTGCAGGGCTTTTTGTGTTCTGCTATTTCTGTGGAGAGCTTATACTTCTAATCAGCGCAAGATTATTTTTCCAAAACGTTCTGGAACGTTGAACATTCCAAAGGTGGGATTCCAGCAGGTATATTCAGCGGGTGTGACTGTTCGACGGACACGGCAAATATTGAATCCCCATATTGATCCGAACAAATCTTGCTTTTGCGAGAGGCGATGCAGCGGCAGGCGGATCTCGGCACTCCAGAATGCTGGTCCTCGGACTGTTTTGACTTCCGCACCTAAATCATATGAGGTTGATTTGCCTGAGTGATGGATGAGAGTGGTGAATGTGCCCAGAGAATTCAATACCAACTGGTAAAATGGCTTTTCAGGACTGCCGGGAGCAAGAAAAATGTCGATACAGTTTTCATTCCAGACAGGCATACCGTTTTTTCTCAGGGAATCGTTATTTTTATTCATTGCCGGTTCGGGACAGTCAACCCCTATATAAAGATATTTACTGTCCATGACAAGTCTTGCTGTTGTTCGGATGGATGAAACTGCTCCATCATTTTTGCCGTGGTTGACTTCCAATGTCGGTAGCTGACCCCAAAATTCCTGTTCCAGCTTTCCGTCTATTTTGGGACTTGCCTGTACGCGTTTCACTGTGGCTGTCAGACGTTCAGTGTTAAAGAGATACCGGAATACCTCTGCTGAAAGTGGGAGGTGATATGCCGAGGTTGTTTTTCCTATACGTGCAGGATGAGTACTGTTTGGCAGATTAGCCATACCTGTAATTTGCCTGTCCCTTTGTTTTACCAGTTCCAATGCCTCTGCAATGTCACGATTGGAAGGGGATGAAGTTGCGGTTATTTTTTTTGCCTGCTGATAAAGTTTAACTGTTATCCGGCAGTATTCGAGAGTATCCAGCAACATTTTGAGTCGGGCACGTTGTCCATGGTCGGTTGTTTGTTTGAATACATCTTGCAGGCGTGGCAGATATTGTTCCGCCAAACCAGGGTAGACCTGTTCAAGCATATCTGGAAAACGCCTTACAGATCCTATCGTACGGTCATAAACAACACCATGATTAGCAAAATGTTCCATTCTCTTTTCAACGGCGTTGAAGTATTCTGTCACGATTTTTTGTGCGGCTGCGCCATAACAGTCCCGCAGAGCCTCATAGTAGAGTTTGTCTGTGTCAAGATCCGGATTCCAGCATTTTTTCAGATACAAGTAGTAATTCAGTCCTGTTGAGCCAAAGCCCGCGTAAAGGTTCATAGAGAAACCTTTAATATCAGCTTTTTTCAGATTTTCAAATAATAGTTTGATGCTGCGTTGCTGGTATACCGGCAATTCAAGGCATCCCATTCCTTCCGGAGTTCCATAAAAGTAAAGCTTTCCAACGGCTTTTCTCCATGGCTGAAGCTCCTGCTTCAGGTGTTCTTCCCGTATTTGGGGATTGTAGTAGGTGATGCCGGAGTCATTATGAACATTCATAATACGGACATTCGGGTTTACCGTCAGATTTGCCGGGGGCTCTGCATAAAAACTGTATGCAATAAGACCGAATGTCTGATTGGGGAGTCTACGATTAACTCGTTCTGCAATTTCGTTAGCGTAAGTAATATATCGGTTGGTCATAATCCGGGACCCGTCGGAGCGGGCTCCATTATCCAATGCCTGGCATGCCGTACATTCACAGTGATTGTCTCCATCATTTGGCGTCAAGGAATACATGGCGCCACCGTTTTTCTTGGATTTGGCAATAATAGTTTCAGCAAATTTGTCCAGTGCCTGAGAATTTGTTGTACACATTTGAAGTCCGAGAGGAGCATGACCTAAACGCCGTCCATTTACCAGCGCAAACCATTCCGGATGCTTTTTGAAGTAATCTTCTCCACGAAAATCATGTAACCATGTATGCCAGCCGCACCAGATTTGGCTATATCCGCTGCGATTACGTCTCAGCCAAATGTTGCATTCTTTAATTTGCGATTTTGACATTGTTTTGTAATCGATAATGGCATTGGCATAACGATATTCCATTTTTGGAGCATCTTGTATATCCAATTCCGAAATCGTCAAATTTGAATGTGAGGGAACATATTCGCCATCCTGCCCAGGGAAAAACCAGCGGATTCCCAGTTGCTTTTCCAAAAAATCCGATACTCCATACCAAGTACCGGTCTGAGGAGCGGTCCGCCAGTGATTGCTGTAAGGATTTCCCTGGGTGTCATATCCTGAAATGTACAGGTCGTGTCCTCGGGTTTTTATAATGAATCCTTCGGGTGTATTGACTTTCAGTGTACCAATGTAAACCGCCGGCAAGCCTTTTGCAGCATTTGTGATCGGTATTTCTGCTCCGGTGGACTTCTTCAGGTATTTCTGAAATTCTTTGGCTGCCACCTTTACCGCCGGCAGAGCATTTTTTTCTATGACGATACGATAGTCACTTCTGCCGTTTTTTACCAGTTCCAATGGTGCTGCATTCAGTGAAAAAATAGAAAGAATAAGTAAAAACAATAGTGGTTTCATTTGATATCTCATTTGAGTTGCAATGTCTGGTTCAATGACTGTTGCGACTGATAAATCAGCAGAATCTCGGAATCGGAGAGCGGACGCTTGAACATGGCAAAATCATCCAGTAAACCATTCAAGTAACCACCATCAAAATAGCCGATAAATCCTTTTGACATGGTATTGTCTGGTCCGAATGGTTTGCTAATTTTGAGTTTTTGTTCCCCGCCGTTCAATATCATTTCCATATGCAACAGACCATCTTTGCGCTGCCAATTGACAACTATGTGCCTCCAATGATCGCCGGGGGTTTTCAACTCATAAAGCGGTAACGTCAAAATTACTCTGCGCTCTTTTGCATCAAACTGAAACAGGTTGAATGTTCCACGTGTCCTGGGTGCCTGTGGATTAGGGAGATTCCAACCTGTGCAAGCCATAATGGTGGAAGGGGCGGATGTCTTATCTTTCGGTTGACCTTTGATGGAAAACAAGGCGCTGCCCATAGTGGAATATATATTGTGATCCAGCCACGGTACCTTAATCCAGCAGGAAACGGCTCCCGCTTCAGGGGTGAAGTGCTTAGCATCGGGTGACATTGTTATCCAGTCCATTGAACGTTTTTTCAGAGGTTCAGAAAACGAATTGAAATAACCAACTCCGGCATCGACCATGATATTGTCAAGCCATATTTCACCTTTGGCACGGAACCGGAGGGTTCCCGCAATATCTTTTGGAAAAACCACGGTTTTGCAATGAAGCCAGTCGGAATTCAGTTCTTGCTTGAAGATGACTTTTTCCTGATCTCCCTGTTCAAAAGTTAAGGTCAGTGTACCTTTTCCCTTTGCATGGCAGGATACCGCGTGTGGTTCTTCCGGCTTCCATGATGTCATGGGGAGAGTTGCAAATGAGTCGTTGTTCAGTTTCAGGCAGGGACTGTTCTTAATTCCATCCTTTTCCTGCAATCCGGCATTATCGGACAATATCCAATTTTTCATGTCGGAACTGCGGAAATTACCGTTGGGAACTAGATTTATTGTACGGCGTTCAATCCGGAATGCGTTACCGAATTTGCCTGGTTCCGTGCGTATGCTTTTTGAAATTGCAATACCGGGTGGCGGATTTGTTGTTGATTCACAATCAAGATACAGGGTGATATCTTCCTGCAACGTTCCTCCGTAAATAGCCGAGGCAAGAAAAGTAAGTGGTATTATCGAGTGTTTTGCTGTGATCATGTTGTAATCCTTTCAATAAAATTTATTGTTCGTATCATACTTTTTCATCTTTATTATCTGCATGTCACGGTCCGGACGGCATCCAGTAGTATCTGCTGATTTGAGGTATTTCCATTGTTCCCGGGAGTGTTCCCCAGCGTGATTTTGCAGTATGCCCATCATAATGAATATATTGATGCCAGCCGTTGTGCCATGCCGGGGAAATGAGCTGTTTCCAAGTATCATTTCCATAATATTTGTATTTATAGGTGCTATTAATAAATCTTTGGTCGTGTTCGGCAAAATAAATCAGGCGTGATGGATATTTGATCTTGGATGCTTTCTGCCCGATTCCGTCACTATTGTAACTGGGATTTGTCGAGAAGTAGAAATTGATGCCATAACAGCGACCATAATATCCCGGAGCTGAGGAATCACTTGCTGTAGGCTTATGACTGGGGCAAATATATATTGTTTTCTGCATCTTGATATGTTCGTCCGTCTTATTTACATCACCTTTCCAGAAACCGAGGTAAGAGGAAAGAGCATATTCCCATGTACAGGACTCTCTTTTTCCCGTATAGACAGGATCCCAGTCCTTATTATCGCTGGCATAACTGACCGCAGCTGTATGAATTTGTCTCAGATTGCCGATACAGACAGTGCCTCTGGCAGATTCTCGCGCTTTATTCAAAGCCGGTAGCAGCATTGCTGCAAGGATTGCGATGATCGCTATTACGATTAAAAGTTCAATTAAAGAGAATACTTTTCTGTTCATTTTACTCTTCCGCTTTTATTTACTTGAATTTTATATGATGAGACCGTGCTTTGCCTATGCTTTGCCGTTTTTGGAATTGACAGTTTATTTCTCTTCTTACGTTCAATTGTTTCCCTTCCAGTTCATTCATAATCAATTTTATTGTTTCCTCTGCGACTTCTGCAACCGGCTGGCGGATTGAACTCAGACTTGGAATGTAAAGTTGTGCCGCCGTAATATCGTCAAAGCCGATAATGGAAAAATCATGGGGCACGTCCTGTCCCATGGCATGAAGAACCTGTATAATTTTCATGGCGCAGATATCATTGGTTGCGACAAATGCTGTAAGATCCGGATACTGCATCAGCATATTTTTGATTTGTGTCATGTCCAAATCATTGAAATGATTCATGAGGAGCATTCGGTTGATTGGATCTGAAATCTCATTTTCCACGCAGAAGTTGCAGAAAACACGGTAACGGGAATCATTCTGGATACGGTTCCAACTCTCTCCGATGAAGAAAAAGCTGCGGTGTCCCAAGCGGCATAATTCCTCAAGTGCCCTGCGGACTCCCGCCTCATAGTTCATATAAATGGTTCGACCGGGCAACAAGTCTTTTTTTATGGTACTGATGTGAAATACAGGCATGGGAAGCATGCTGATCATATCCTGTTCTTTATCATATAAATGTCCGGAAATTACAATGGCGTCACATCCATGATCCGCCAAAGTCTCAAATGCCTGTTTACGCAGGCGTTCTTCCCCACGATAGTAAATAATTTGTGTCGTGTATCCGTATTCCAAAAGTCCATTAGTCAGGTAGACGACTTCATTGGAACTGATCTCATTTTGAATTGACGAACAGATCAATCCAATAATATGTGTCCTGCCGTTTTTGAGACTGCGTGCCAGCAGATTGGGGCGGTAGCCCATCTCCCGTGCTTTTTCACGGATCATTGTCTTGGTCTTTTCCGAGGCGTAGCAGTGTGACTTGTTGCCCAGTACTGCGGAGACCGTTGCAATGGACATATCGACTTCCCTTGAAATATCCTGAATTGTAACTCTGTTCTGCAATTTTTCACCCTGCATTAATGGATTTGAAACGTTCTATATCTTAATTATAATCGAAATCCGATGATTTGTCAAGAGGAGTTTTCAAGAAAAATACAGAAATTTGAAACGTTCTATATCATGGATGGCACAATCCGGGCGCCGGAGTGAAATCGGTGAAAGTTTTCCATAAAACGAAAGTGCGGAAGCGGGAAAGGCTGCTGTTCTCTTACCCGAGTTTCATTTTCCTGATTGTGTTGCTGGTGGAGAGCCCCGGCACGAATTGAATGAAGGAGATTTCCGTTCCGGCACTTTGCAATGCCGCCCGCTCGTCCCTGTCCAGCGTATCCACGGTGTAATCGCCGCCTTTGGCATAACAGTCCGGCTGGAGAGCGGCGATTTCACGGTAACACCTGGTGTCGTTGAAGATCAGGACTGCGTCCACAAACTCCAGAGAGGCGAGCAGATATGCGCGGTCATATTCAGTGTTGACGGGACGGGACGGCCCTTTCAGTTTCCGGACCGATTCATCGGAGTTCAGCAGGACGATGAGGGCGTCGCCGAGATTTCTCGCCGCCAGCAGATATTCCGCATGACCTCGATGGAGAATATCGAAACAGCCGTTGGTCAGAGCCAGCTTTCTGCCGGTCTTGCGGAGGGTTTCACGCCATTCCGCAGCTTGAGAAAGGTCTGTGAATATTTTATGTTCCGGTGTGATGATCTGCGACATGGTGTTTCCTTATGTTCTGTTTCTCAGATTGTTCATTCCGACTCGTTTCTGCTGGTGCGCGGCATGAATACGGTGTCTTCGATCTTGAAACTTTCCGCATGAATCCCGAATTTCTGCAATGCGCGTGCAACGGCGGAAAGCTGATACTGCCCGAGCGGGTCTGTAACTGTCTTGCGAGCCGAGGTCAGGTCTGCCGCCGAGACAAAAATATTCGACAGCTCAAGCTTCGGCTCGAAGGCTCCCTGCGCATAGCTTGTCGAAGCGAGATAAGAGGTGGAGAAACGGTTTTCCGTTTCATTCAGCGTGTCCATGAATACACTGCCGTCCGCCTGCGAGGTGACAGCCGTATCGTCTTCCGTAAACTGAATGCCGTCGCCTGCGCCCTGCCGGGGATCGGCGAACTGGAGCCCCGCGCCGTCGTTCCGCCTGATATTAACCCATTCCGTGATGTGATTCGCCTGAACATCGCCGAACGCGTTGGCGTTCATCTTCCGTTCCGCCTCGGATCGCGTATCAATCAGATTCCTGATTCCTGAGATTCCCATGACCGATACCATGATGGTGCCGAGGACAATCAGGGAGACGCCGATCAGGGAGATGACCAGTTCCGAAACCGCCTGTCCGCGTTCGGACCTTTTCCTCAGACGTTTTTTCATCATGTGCCTCATGATTGGATGTTGCGGTTCAGAAACTCCATGCCTGCGGTGACGCATCGGACGGCATCCGCCAGTCTCCGCGCGGCGAGAGACTGATCGTGCCGACCTTCGGACCGTCCGTCGAACAGCTCCGCTTGAACTGCTGGGAGAAGAAGCGGCGGATAAAGGTTTTCAGAAACATTTTCAGTTTTTCTTCCGGATATTCTTTCCCGAATGCCCGTTCCGCCAGAAAAAGAATTTTTTCCGGCGAGGCGCCGTACTTCATGAAGTGATACAGGAAGAAATCATGAATCTCATAAGGCCCGATGATGTCTTCCGTTTTCTGGCGGATCGTGCCGTCGTCCGCGGCGGGCAGGAGCTCCGGGCTGACGGGCGTGTCGATGATGTCCCGGAGAATGTTCCGCACCGCTTGTTCCGAATGGTCGCCGACATACGCGATCAGATAGCGGATCAGGGTCTTCGGAACGGAACAGTTCACCGCGTACATCGACATATGGTCGGCGTTGTAAGTGCACCATCCCATCGCGATTTCGGAAAGGTCGCCGGTACCGACGACGAAGCCGCCCGCCTGATTCGCCACGTCCATCAGAATCTGCGTCCGCTCCCGTGCCTGCGCATTTTCATAGACTACGCTGTGATCCTCCGGGTCGTGCCCGATGGAGCGGAAATGTTCCATGCAGGCGTCTTTGATTCCGATTTCGCGCAGTTCGACGCCGAGAAGGCGGCAGAGATTCACCGCATTGTTGTAGGTGCGTCCGGTCGTGCCGAATCCGGGCATGGTGATGGCAAGAACATCTTCCGGGTTGCGCCTGAGCAGCTT
>DXVA01000173.1 GCA_019408975.1 Lentisphaeria bacterium
TCCCGAAGAAGATCGTCGTATCCGGGCGGAACCCGGTCTGTTTGAAGGAAAACATCTTTTCCTTCAGGTAGTTCAGGGAGTCCGTATCCCTGCAATAGACGAACTCCGCATCCCGGAACAGCGTTCCGTAAACCAGATCCATCGGCCATTCCAGCAGGTCGAACGACTGCGACCCGATTCCGTAGGGAATCTTCAGGGCGCGCGCCACCAACAGGGACATCGCAAGCGGAAGCGTATAACCGAACAGACGCCGGACGCCGAGCCGCCCGAAGTTCAGAGTCGTCCCGGAATTGTAATAGACAAAACCGGCATCGGCAAATGCTTCCGCACTTTCTGGAAACAACTCTTTCAAGTCGTCGAAGATTTCCAGGGGAAAGCGGTTCAACAAATCATCCGCCAGTTTTTCCGCCTCGAAACTGGGAAGCGTTCCGGTCCGGAACTGTTCCAGTTTGAAATCCTGCCAGCGGGAACGGAGCGCGTTCCATGCTTTCCCCCGCACCGCAGCGTTTTCGAGCGCGGCAGATGCCGCTCCGGGAACAGGATCGGCTCCGATAAGATCGAAAAACGGCATTGGAATCACCTGCCCGTCCGGGTTGTATTCCGGCAGGACATCGCGGTAATGCCGGTAACATTCGTCATTCTCCGGCAGATAGCTCATCAGTTTGACGGGCAGGCCCGGGCATCTCTCCCTGAGCAGACTCATCAGCCCCGCCTGAATGCCCATGTCTCCGATGTTGTTGATGCTCCACGCATATGTCACCAGAAGATGTTTTCTCATATCCGTATCCCTCTCTTACTTGCTTAATCTGATTTCGCTGACGGCAAATGTGGATTCTCCGGCAGGGTTGCTCACGTAAAAAATAACACTCTTCATTTTGCTCCTGTTCACTTTTTCCAGCGGGATGCGATACTCCGCAGATTCCTTTCCCGCCACCTTGAAGCCTTTGAAAGTCCTTTTGTTCTCCTTGTCGTCCAGACGGATGCTGACCGCCTTCACACTGCCGTCCACAAGAGCCGCTTTCACGATAAAAGCATTGTAAAGGGAACAGTCTTCCGGAAGATCGAAACTGAAACCGGGCGTGGCGTTTCCCGATGTTCTGGACGGGAATTTCGCCACCAGCCCTTCGTTCCGTTTTTCCACCGTGACGAATTTCTGCGGGCGGACCGCGAGTTTCCGAAGATCAAACCTCAAAACGCCTTCCTGTCCGGAAAGAGTGAATAAAGCAAAACAGAAGAAAAGAAAAAGCAGATGTTTCATTTTAAAAGTCCTTTCATTTGATTTTCAACTGCCGGGAAATGGAAAAAACCGGATTGCCGCTCATGGAAATATGAATATCCGGTTCTATGGCTGACGATGTTTCCGTTGTATATATCCTCCTTGTCTGCATCTTCTCCCGTCCGCGCGGACGGGAGGGATGAATCTATTATCCGTTCATGGCTTCAATGAGTCCGGCGGCTTTCGCGCGCAGCTCCATTTCCTTCCCCGCAGCCGTCCCCGGTTTTCTGGAAAGAGAATTCAGGAGAACTTCCGCCTCGATCCGCAGAGGATCGCTTTTTTCGCGCTTCTCCGACAGCTTCTTCAGCATTGTGAAATACTCATAATCCTCAATTCCGTCGCGCATCGCCTCCGCGCGAAGCGTCGGCAGAAATTGACCGTCCGGCCCCATGCAGAAGTAGGAACCGCCGCCGTTGTCGCGGGGGAAACTCTCCGGATTCCATCCCGTTTCGGGGACGCTGGCAATCGGCTTGTTGTCGTTCCAGCGGGAGACAGTCCAGACAAGCCAGCCGTCAACCTTATTGGCGAATGCCCGGGAACCGAGCTCCGCGCGAATATCGGCAAGAGAGTCACCGTCGATCGTCATTTTGACCGTATAATACCAGACTTTCCTGCCTTTTCCGCGAGCCTCTTCCGCACGAGCGAAATGGTATTGCGGAACCCCTGCAATCCATGCGTCCAAATAATTTTTCAGGACCGTTTTTCCGCCATAGGATTCATCTACCGCAGTACTGACTACTTTCAAGTCCGGGAATTCCGCTTTGAGTGTCTTCAGCAGATCAACGACCGCCTCCCATTCGGATGAGCTTGCCTCGTCGAAACCGTAACAGGCGGCAATATCGTAGAGCCCGGCTTTCTTCAGTTCCGGTATCCGCTTCCGCAGAATTTCAAGATACTTCTGCTTCCACTCCGGGGAATAGGTCTTCTGCTGTTCACGCGGAAGCGCATTCCAGAGTTCCTTCGATTTGTTCGGGGCAATGCCCTGCCCTGTATGAAGCGCCTGCCGGGGCAGCTTGAGATACAGAATCGGGATAAAGTTCAAACCGTCCTTTCGCGCCGCAAGATATTCCTCAATTGAAGGCAGCACAGGCTCCCCGTAACTGCCGGTATCGGAATAGATGCTGAAAGGATTGATATGATAATTTTTCAGCATCCAGCGTTCAAACTCCTTCTTATGTTTTCCAAGCGCCCTGGAACCGTAAACGGAAGTCGCCGTAACAAGACTCGGAGTCTGCGGCAGGGCAAAGGAATAAATCCTGATCTCCATTGGGATCACTG
This sequence comes from Lentisphaeria bacterium, assembly GCA_019408975.1. Taxonomy (GTDB): domain Bacteria; phylum Verrucomicrobiota; class Lentisphaeria; order Victivallales; family UBA1829; genus UBA11452. The sequence continues at coordinate 2,555 of DXVA01000173.1, forward strand.
CTTTTCCCCCCTGGGAACTCACCGTCACACTGCCGGTATAAACACCCGGTTTTGCGGCTTCCGTCGTTCTGCATCGGATCACCCAGCTTTGAAGCTCTCCGGCTTTGACTTCCGGAACGGTATCGGTAAATTCGAGAATCGGGTCGGGGTAACGCCCGATCCATGCTTCCGGCACTCGGGAGCTCGTGGTCGTCACGAAACCGACAGGGGCTGCGATCACGGTCTTCAATTTCTGATCCGGTGCGCCTTTCAAGGTAAAATCACTTACGGAAACACGCACATCCTTCAATGGAGCCGTATCGGGTGCTGCTGTAAGGAGCTGGAGCATTTCACTCTCATTGCGCGCAAGGGAAAGAGATAGCTTTTCGGGGGTTTTTCCGGGAATGCCGAAATGAGCATCCGGGAGCGCTTTCTCCAGACTGTTGAACGCCGTTATGCCGAACGGCACGCCTGGATAAAGCCTCCGGGTCTCACTGAAAACGGCAGCCCTTTTCATCTTTTCCAGTTCCAGCTCAAGAGCCCGGAGCATCTCCGCTCCTTTATCGGGAGAAAGAATCCCGTTCATTGTATCCGCCTCAAGCTTTTTCAAACGTTCACACAACGCGGCATTTCCGAAAGAACGGAATTTCTCCGCTGCGGCGTTGAATCTCTCCGGCAGATCATTAACCAGCGTCACGGAATAAAACAGGAACTCGGAGGCAAAGGGGGGATGACTCAGGTAAATTGTGACGGAAGACATCCCATCCTTGTCCAATCGATTGCTGTCCAGCGGCATATAATAAGAAAAACGGTCGTTGCTGTCGATCGTAAAATTCTCAAAGATTCTCTTTCCGGCAGAGTCGTCCAGACGAATGGAAAAATTTCCGCTGAATCCGCCGACAAGTGCACATTCCACCTTGACGCCGGTGAATTTCGAACAGTCCGCGGGAAGAGGCGCCGTGATTCCCGGCCAGCGGTTTTCACTGGAAACGGCGGGAAAAGAAACCCTTACGCCATCCGTCTCCCGTTTCACCTCCACGCCTGCGCCGCCTGTAATGTTCTCCAACTCAATCGACTGTTGAAAAAGTTTTTCACCAGCCGGCAGAACAACCGCAGAAACCAGTGCCAGAAAACATAGCGGGACCATAGAATATCTCATACTGACCATCCTTTCATTGTATGATAACAGAGTTTAATATGTAATCGGCATATTGAAATATATACCGAATCTCGTTCCATTAACTTCAACAGGCGCGCGACTGCCGGCATGTCCGTCGGCAAAAAGCACATTGGCGTGCCCAGTATGCCGGAATGCCACGACTCCAGTGCTGAAATAAGCGTACCATTGATATTCAAGAGCCAGGTTCGGATGTCTGGTATCGGCAATATACCAGAATTCCGAAGGAGTCTTCACCGTATATTCTTCATATGCCCCGCTTTTCGGCAGGATGACATTGCCGCGTCCGATCAGAAACGGCAGGTCGCCGCGGGAAAGCATTCCGTAAGTCTGTCCCCTCTGCTCCTGAACCGCAGGACCGAAAATCGGGCACATCGCCATATGGGAAGTGCGTCTGGACTTGCCTGCCGCAAGTTCCGGGATCAGCTTCAAGTCAGCAAGAAGCTGGGACCAGTTCAGATTCGGCGAAATACTGGAATTCAATGTATTGAACAACGGTGTACTCCAGCCGTTGTAAGAATCGGCATACGATATCTGAGCCAGTCCGAGCTGCTTGAGGTTGCCAAGGCACTGAATCCCGTAAGCCTTCTTGCGGGCGGTATTCAGAGCCGGCAGGAGCATCGCCGCAAGAATGGCGATGATCGCAATCACGATCAGGAGCTCTATGAGAGTGAAAATTCTCATTTTCACCCTCGAAGGAAGAACAGAAGAACAGGGAACTCTGAAATAAGAAGGAACGGGGACAATACAAACTCCCGGAAATAATTTTTCAGAAACTTCATCTTTCTGATTCTTCCCGTTGAAAAAGCCACTTTCATAAAATCTCTTTTTCCTCATCCTGACATCTCCCTGTTAGACTATGCAGATTCATTATATATAAAAACAAACATTCCTTTTCACTTATAAATTATAAGCATCTTTCTGCATTTGTAAATAGCAATTTGGAGAAAAAGCTTATCTGTTTGGATAAATTCACACTTTTTGCGAGATCATCGGCAAACCAGAACATCAATTTAAAATAAAATACGGTCGCAATCTCTTTAAGGGACCCGACCGTATCAAGAGTATATCCGGTTATCTTACAAAACTCGGAAACTCACAGTTTTTCAATGTGCGGAAAGCTTCAATGCCAGATTCAAGAGCCGCTCCCGAAGCAAATCAAGGTCATCTGTTTTTGCCGTAATTTCATTCAACTCGGACAGATGAACAGCGTCTCTTGTGTGTTCCCGGCAGAACTGTGCAAGCCTGTAATCCTCCATTCCCATCTGCCACGCCCAAAGGCGGCGGCTCGGCATGATGGAACCGAAGTCGTAATCCAGATAGGCAGCGCCATAGTCGGCGCTATTCGTTGAATTCGGGAAAGTGTCATACGAATTCAAGCCGTCACCTCCGGCATGAGAATCCAAGTGCCAGAATGCGGCAACCCCGGAAAAACCCGCCTGGAAATTCTTGATTCCCATGGAACGGTAGGCAAGCGGAGAGGTGACTTTTGCAGGAATGTAATAGCTCCAGAGCTCCTTTCCCGTCTGCTTTGCCAGCTGAATTGTCTTCGGTTTCAGTTTGGGAAAATAAAACTCGAAAATATCATAATATTCAGCCAGTATGGGAAGATTTTTTCCGGCAAGTTTCTCATCCGCCACATTCGGGTTGACCATCAGGCGGATTCCCGCCCCGGCATTTTTCAATACCCGCCCGACATTCAAGGCGTGGTGCATGGCGCTTTTGGGATCGTCCACATCTCCACCAGGTTCATCGACAGGATAAAGAATAATATTTTCAGCGGGAATCTGATACTTTCCGGAAAGATGCTTTGCCAGATCGCGTGTCCACTGCATCATCGCTTTGTTCCAGGCATCGGAAAAAATCCGGGGTCTCGGATTTCCTTTCTTCAGCAGACCGGTGTTCGCATTCGTATAAAGAAAGAAAAGAAGTCGTCTCTCTTTCAGCGAACCGCATTTTGCAAGGAACAGATCCAGCACCTTGTCCAGATCGGAAAAATCATTCTTCTGGACGTTACCTTTCGCATCAATCACAGGATAAATGTCCATCCCGCGATGACCGGGAGTTCCCCCGATATAGATAATATTGCAGCCAAGATCGTCATAAAAATTTACCAGTTCGCGGTGCGGATAGGTGGCGCAAAGGAAATAATCATACGTGAATGAATCCGCCTTCACGGCACCCAGATCCACATTCTCAAGAGTCAAGGCGACATTCACCGCTTCCTCGGGAAAACCGGAATAAGAGGATTTCAGGATCAAAGTTCCCTGATAGGTTCCGGGTTTCAAACCGGCAGTATTGATTTCGAAAAACAGAGGAGCGCTTCCGCCCGGCGCAACACGGAAGATACTGTTCAGCGTCAAAGGCGCCAACGCGTCATAAAGCATTTTCTGCGAGGAATCTTCCAGGGGAAGCGCCTCGAAAAAGCTCCAGCGGGAGGCAAAAGAATCATTTGTCTGGTTGAAGCGCCTTTTATTTTTCACATCCGTAAAAAACTTGATCCGCCCCATGTAAGAGCGAGTGGAGAGATTGGAAAATACAAAACCGCCGCGAACTTTTGCATTGAGCGGAACACGCAGTTTCAATTCTTTCAGCGGCAGTGTATTGGGCGACGGGGCAAAATGGTTGCTCCAAAGATCTGCCGCATGAATCAGCGAGTTTTTCCCCGCCAGGGCGGAGCGCATCAGAGCCATGCGCAGATTCTGAATGTTCCTCTGCAAGGTATCCCATGCCGCCGGCGAATCCCCATGCTTCCGAATCTGGGTGGAAACCGTTTCCGCCAGTTTCACAGCTGCGGCATCTTTTTGCGGAGCCTTCAGCAACTCTCCGACCACGGATTCAAAATAAGCTTTTCTGCTGCCGGCGATCATAATGCCGAAGCCGTCGGGATTGTGAAAATTGCGTCCCGGGTTCTTCCAGAACATATCACCGCCGGAGGTCGCGCCGGAACGGATCAGATTCCCGGTAAATACCTGCCCATCCCTTACATCCCCGATTCCCAGCTCCTTTCTCGGAATGTTCAGAGTGACTCGGCACTGTCCCGGGTCCAGTTTTACACGGCATTTCGCCTGAGTAGTGAAACCGGACGCCGGAACATTGGGCATGTTGAATTTCCCTGCCGCAAAACGTCCGTCGAAAGCGGCACTGTACTGGAAGTAGGAGGTTTTGGCGGAATCGGGCCGGAAGAAAAATTCAATATGATCCGACCCCCAGATGCTTTTATCGTTAAACTGGGGTTTTGTTCCCTCCGGAATCGGGCAGATGATGGAGACGACAAGTTCTTCCGCCTCCAGTTTCAGACGGGCGGAAGCCGCGGACTGTATAAATTTGGCATCCGCTCTGGCAAAACTTCCCAGCAGTTCCGTCTCACGATCGGGAACAAGAAACGGCCCGGTCGATTCACCGTTCAGCACCAGATTCGGGTCAGCTTTGCTGGGCGCCGCATCCGCCGGAATGTCAGCGACGGGCGCAGGTTCTTCAAAAGAATCATACAACTTTACATCGTCAATCAGTCCGTGAAAGAAATTCTCATACCTTGCGCTGCGCACGGCACATCCTATTGTAAACAGCGGATATGCCGTTGGCGAAGTCCCTTTGAAATCGGAAAAGGAGAGAGAACCCTTTTTCTCCGCAATCAACATTCCGTCAAGCCAGATCCGGCAGTCTCCGCCGGAACGGGAGGCAATACGGACGGTATAAAATTTTCCTGTTTCAAGCTTGACCTTATCACTGGTCACAGTAAACAATTTCAGAAGTTTCTGCGGTGTTTTATCATCCCTGATTTCAAACAGAGCCTCGATCTTCGAATCCCTGGTGACCCGCAGGCAGAAATAGCGTCTCCCGTATGTGCTGAACGCATAAGCGGCAAGAGTCCCCCCGTTGGTTTTAGAGAATTCCTCCTCCGGTTTGAAACGAAGCTCCAATGTAAACGCCTCGAAATAATTTCTGAAACCCGTTGCCGCATTATTATGCTTTTCACCGCAGACAAGAGCATGATCTCTCAATTCACTGCCATACAGCTTCGGTTTCAACGGTTCCTTGTTGAAATCCCATGAATACACAGGCTCCACGGCTCCCGTCCGGAACAGAAGCCATGCCGCCAGACAAATGAAAAAACTCTTTTTCATTCCATTTCTCCTTTTTCTTTTTCCATTGCTTTTCAATTACAAATGATTCACCGCTCCGGGTACCAGCGTGCAGAACTGCTGGTTGCATAAGACGAATCCGCTGTAACCAGATAACGGTTTCTGGTGCGTACCGCCTCCACATGCCCGTCGCTGAACCCTACAGTGCAGTTATATCCATGCCAGGCATAGGCATTGCCTTCATTCGCCTGATAAGTGGGATAGAAATATGCTCTCTGCATAAAACGGTCTCCCGGATTGGCTGTTTCAGCCAGATACACTTTTGATGACGGATTCCTGATATGAGGTTGCTTGGCAAGCCTTTTTTTAGTCCATGCCGTGCTTTCCCAGCTCCAAAGGATTCCAATCCCATAACATTTGGCATTATACAACATCTGGTAGGCATTTCTCCAGAACAATGCTTTGCTCATTGCAACCGGACAGATAAATTCCGAAGTCATTTGTTCCAATGAAGTACGGACATGTTTTGCATATCCCAGGCTCCAGAAAGCAATAAAATAACTATCCCGGACTCCATCGCCCCACAACGGTGCATTCGACCAGGAATAATTCCCCAGAGTATAATTCAAACTGTGGGAAATCATATATCCGTCATAATCATTGGAATATGTCTGACAATACAGTCCCACCTGCTTTACATTGGAAAGGCAGGTGATTCCCTGCGCCTTTTCCTTTGCCTTGCCTAAAGCCGGCAGAAGCATCGCCGCAAGAATCGCGATGATCGCAATCACGATCAGAAGCTCTATAAGGGTGAAAATTCTTATTTTTACCCTCGAAGGAAGAACTGAAGAACAGGGAATACGGAAGTAAGAAGGAAAAAACATTTGAACATTTGAACATTTGAATGAAGAAAGAAAAAATAAAGCGGGGCACTGATTGCTTGTCCCCTGCCTTGCTGTCCCGGAAGGAAACATCTTTCTTATAAGTTTTCTTTCCAAAAAACTCAATAAATGTGAAAAGCTTTCTCTTTCCAGCGTCTCATAACATGCATTATGTGAAGTCGAGGAAAAAGTACTGTATGAAAATTATCGAAGAAATAAACTCAATAAGGACGATTTGAAAAAATCTCAAGGAGGGATATTTTATGAAATCAAAGGGAAAAGGCGGGGAAAAAAGGCTACATAATGCATGTTATGAGACGTGCCGGAGAGGAGAAGCGGAAAGCGGATTTGAGTGTATTTTCTTCATTTCCGCCATTCTGTTCCGTCTCCTCATGCACATTCGCCTCATCCCATGCGGGCACGCCTGTATTCCAGAGCAAACTGCGTTCCGTCGTATCCCGCGTCATCATGGCGCAAGTCCGTCAGGAAAACTTTTCTGCCGCTGTTCATCCATGAAATACGCGCCGCCATCGCGGCAAATTCAGGTTCCAGAATCTCATTCATGCCGACCGGAGGCACGTCCGTCTTTCCGGAGAAATACGGCATCACGCGCTCCAGCATCGAACGGTAGACC
>DXVA01000174.1 GCA_019408975.1 Lentisphaeria bacterium
AGCGGGGAGGGGCATTCCATCAAGGCGACAGGGACGGAAAATCTGGAGCTTCTGGCGACGATCGTTGCACATTCTTGATTTTTTTGTCGTTTTCGGGGTGTTTTTTTTGCAAAACAGACCTATATTATGCGATACAGGTCTGTTTGTTATTGAAAGAAATGGAGAAGTACAAGTATGAAATTTTTAATGAGTGCAGTATGTGCGTTGAGTCTTGCCGCCGCGATTTCCGGCTGTGCAACCAGTGATGAAAACTTTATCATTCAGAAAGGCATCACTGATGAACGGGTCGATCTGAAGAACAGTTCGGATTTCTGTATGAAGAATCTGGAAGTCCTCTCCAAAACGGATGACAACGGGCTGCTTACCGTGGACGTTACGATTGAGATCAGCCGCACATCGTTCTGGTACTGGGTGTTCAACGGCGATCCGCTGCTGACGCTTGCCTACCGCTTCGACTGGATCGACGAGCAGGGGCGCGCGGCATGTCTGCCGTGGCAGTTCTCTTCGGCGCTTCCCGGCAATATCCTCCGTTTCCACGGAATCGCCCCGGCGGAAAAATATACCTCGTTCAAGCTCTTCGTCCAGTTCTACAGGAAGGGCGAAAAACTGCCGGTGCCGGATATGAATGCGTATGCGATTCCGACCGTGAAAAAAGATACGCCCGCAAAGCTGAACGATGTGGAGCAGAAGCTTGCTCCGGCGGAAAAAGCAGTTGCGGCTCCGGTTGAAAAAAAGGAAGTGAAAACCGGCGAGCCTGTCAAAAAAGCGGAGGCGAAAGCCCCTGTGAAAAAGGCTGATGCAAAGAAAACGGCAGTCAAGGCGGACATCGGCGTGAAAGGCGAAATGAAAAAGGCGGAGGCTGATGTCAGGAAAGATGTCAAGGCTGCGGAAAAAGCCGTGAAGAAGGATGTCAAGTCCGTAGAGAAAACGGTCAAGGCGGATGCAGCCAAGGCGGAAGCCGATGTGAAGAAAGCTGAAAAAGACCTGAAAGCCGATGTGAAGAAAGTCGATGACAAGGTAAAAGCCGACGTGAAAAAGGTTGAAAAGGAACTAAGGAAAGAAGAAGGCAAGCTGACCGAATCTTTCTATTGAGCCGGACTGAGCCGAACACGAGATAATCAATAAGAAACATCAGGAGAACGATCCAATGCTGAATCTGGATTTCAAAAAGAGCGGGGGGCTGATTCCCGCTGTCGCGCAGGACTACAAGACGGGCGATGTGCTCATGCTTGCATACATCAATGAAGAGTCCTGGAATGAAACCCTTAAAAGCGGTGTTGCCACCTACTGGTCCCGTTCCAGAAACAAACTCTGGAAAAAAGGCGAGGAGTCCGGCAATACGCAGGTCATCAAAGAGATCCTTGTCGACTGCGACGAGGACACGGTGATCTTCAAGGTTGATCAGATCGGCGGCGCCGCATGTCATGAGGGATACCGCTCCTGCTTCTTCCGCAGACTGGAAAAAAACGGTGAACTTACCGTGATCGGCGAGCGCGTTTTTGATCCTGCCAAGGTCTATAAAAAGAAATAATCCGGTGGAGTCCGTCCATGTCTCCATCAGAACAGCCGGAGCTTCCTGAAGAACTATTGAAAGGGGCGTCCGGCGGTTCCGCGATCCATTCGGCTTCGTGGGACCGTTATACCACATTGGGGGCGGGTTCCGCCCCTTTTTTACTGGCTGAGCCTGTCAATATGCAGGATGCTCTGAATGTCGTCAGGATTGCATATTCTCTCAGGAAAACTGTCTTTCCTCTGGGGAAGGGGACGAATATTGTCGGTTCGGATACTCCCGTCCCCGATCTTGTCTTTCTGAAACTTCCCGCCGCATCGGAATTCGGCAGACTGGAACTTCTGCCCGGCGGCATGGTTCGCGCCGGTGCCGCATGTTCCCTGCTTGATGTGATCCGTTTCGCCGCGGAACATGCCCTCGGCGGAGCTTCCGCGCTCTGCGGTATTCCGGGTTCGCTTGGCGGAGCTCTGGCAATGAACGCCGGGGCAATGGGAAGTTCCCTGTCCGATTTTCTGGTTTCCGCGAAAGGAATCATGCTGGGAAAGGAGCCACGACTGCGTGAATACCCTGTTGAAGATCTTGGGCTTTCCTATCGCAGTTCTCCGGCGATTCGCGGCAAAGTGCTTGTCACGGAGCTTCTTCTGCGTTTTTTGCCTGTCGGGGCGGATGAAGAAAAGGAACGCATCGCGGCGGAACTTGCGCGCAGAAGCAAAGCGCCGAAAGGCAGAAGCGCGGGAAGTGTATTCCGTAATCCCGCGCCGGACTCTCCTGCAGGGAAACTTCTGGAGGGCGCCGGATGCAAAGGGCTTCGATTCGGCGGCTACATGGTGAGCGAGGCGCATGCGAACTGGATCGTAAAAGCCGGAAATGATATCCCCGGCAAGGAATCTGATTTTTCCATGCTCGTTTCGGAGATGATCCGGCGGGTGCAATTGAAATACAATACGGCTTTACAGCCTGAAGTGAGGTTTGTGAATATGGTTGCCACGAAAAAAGAAAACACGCCTTCCCGGATACTCGTGCTGAAAGGCGGAGTCAGCAGTGAACGCGAGGTTTCCCTGGAATCCGGGAAAGCGGTCGCCGATGCGCTCCGCGAAGCCGGATACGATGTGCGAGAGTATGATATCAGAGAGCTTGCAGTCACGCCGGAAATGAAAGATTGGGCGGATGTAGTCTGGCCTGTTCTGCACGGCGGTTACGGTGAGGATGGACGTATTCAGAAAATGCTGGAAGATACCGGAATCAGTTTTGTAGGGTCGGGTTCTGCCGCCTGCTGTCTTATTATGGATAAAGTTGCCAGTAAAAAACTGATGGATCTGCACGGTATTCCGAATGCGAAATATGCGGTGCTGACAGAACCTTCGCAGACAATTCCGGAAGGAATGAAACTGCCTGTGATCGTCAAACCTGCCAACGAAGGCTCCACTTTCGGCATTACGCTTGTGGAAACGGAAAACGACTGGAAAAAGGCGATGGAGCTTGTGTTTCGTTACGGTGATACGGCTTTGGTCGAAGAATTCTTCAAAGGCGTGGAGACGACGGTCGGAATCATTGACGGAAAGGCGCTTCCGGTCATTGAAATCCGTTATGCAGGCAAAATTTACGACTATGATGCAAAATACACTCATGCGTTGGGCGATACGGAATATTTCTGCCCGCCCCGGAACGTGCCGGAGGAGCTTCAAAGGAAGATTCAGGCTGCGGCATTGAAGTTTTATGAAATCTCCGGTGCTGAGGAAATTCTGCGCGTGGATGTGCTGGCGTCTGTTGAGGATGATTCCATCTGCGTCCTGGAAGGCAACAGTATTCCGGGATGTACCGCAAACAGTCTTGTCCCGAAAGCGGGGCGCGCCGCCGGAATTTCCTTTCCGGAGCTCTGCTCCATGCTGGTGAAAGCCGCATTCCGGCGCGGTTCCCACTGATCTTGCGATTCTGAACGCCGGAGTATCTGCGGCGAGAGGGGGAGTTTCCGGCGGTTCTGCAAGAATGTTCGGAAAAATTGCCTTATTTCCGTGTATGCACCCGTGCAATCCCGTATTGGAAAGACATTACCGGCAGCAGCGCCCGCGTTTGCAGCCGTGTCCGTGGCGACTGGAAATATTGTTGTCCTCTGCATCATGGCAGCGAAGCCGGAGACAGTGTGCTGCTGTATTGCAAAGGCGGGAAAACACTTGATCGGTCTTTTCTGTCCCGGAAACTTTCACCACATTATCCTCTGCCGTGACGATCAAGTTCCGACATCCGCCCTCAGTATGATTGTTGCAGTTCGTTCCGCATACCCAGCCGGCATTGCGGCAGCTGATTTCCCTGCCTGCTCTGCAATCTGCGCAATTTCCGCAGGGGATGACACTGCTTCTGAAACCGACACAATCGCCAGTCCGAAGATGTTTGACATTTCCTCCGGCAGAAACGACTCGTCCCACAGCCTCCTGGACATAACAGCCTTTTGCATGGCGGTGTGCATCCGGGCAGATGCGCGAATGCAGTATTTGAATTTGCACGCAATCCCTCTCTACGGCGTCGGCTGCGGCTTTTTCAGAAGAGAATACCGTGCCGGAAGCGGAGTTGCCGGAACTTGCGTGAACCGTCAGAACGATGATTCCAATTACAGCGGCGAAGATACATAACAGACGTTTTTTCATTGCCTTATCCTCCTGTCATTTCTCATAGTTGTTCCGGTACAATACACTGTAATGAATAAATGTTCAACGGCAGATTTATTAGAATATGATAAAAAACACCTTCTGCAGACTGTCGACTCAATCGACGAATATGATCTTGGTTTCATTCGGCAGCATGAGAAATTCCGGGTGTGCGGTCCGGGTTCCATAGGTCTGTCCGGTGACGGCATCCCTGAACCCGGCTTCCTTCGGCCAGTGAATGGTTTTGACGCCGCCTTGCCCGGTGTGGATTCCGAGCAGACCGTCTCCGATATACAGCATGGTGTAGGGGTCATCCGTATAAATATGGACTCCAGCCTGGCGTGCCAGTTCCCGCCAGACTGCCGGAGTCAGAACCGGCACTGCACTGTAAACACTGGTCCAGCCGGGGAATTTTTTCAATGCCAGCGGCGACTTTCCGGGAGTCTTCATGAAACGTCCGAAAAGCCGTGCCTGCGGGTCCGTCGGATATGCGACAGGCGCGGCTTCGCAGGCGGAAGTGTATTGAGGCGGCAGATTGCCGAAGTTTTCCAGTCCCATCGTCAGCGGAACCGAACCCGCATCAGCCATTTTGATCCCCGTCAAGGCTGATACGTTTTCGATTGAGCGCGTTCCGTTGGAAATCAGCCCGGAGTTATAAAGCCAGACCAGCATTCTGCCGTTGTTTTTCAGGCGGTTGATGCTTTCAACGGCGGCGGGGGAGGGCGCCCAGGCATTCAGGAAAACATACATCTTGTATTCCGGAAAATCGGGATGTTGCAGATCGTTGAGGAAATATACGTCAAAATCGGCTCCCATGCGCCCGAAACTGCCGTTCTGCAGATGAAGCAGAGCGCGTCCGGTCAGCTTTTTCACATCCAATGTCGTGCAGAGCAGGCTTGGTTCATCGGCAATGACTGCGATTTCCGCAGGGATGAAACGGCGTTCCGGGGATTTGAGCGCAATCCGCCGGGTGTTGGCGATCGCCTGAAGAATACCCCGATTGTCGAACGCTCCGCCGTGCAGGTCATACCAGTGGAGCCCATGCCCTTTGCTCCATGTGTAAATGAACATTTTGCGGATCATGGAGATGGTTTCAAAAAAGGTGCCTGCGTATCCCCAGTTTCTGGTGCCGCTGAGGAAAGTGCGGAGATCGGCTTCATCCACAAATATTTTGTTGTGAAGGGAATAGGATGCCAGAGGTGCGCTGACGGAATGCGGCCTGCCGGCGCCGCGCTGGGCGTATTCCACTGCGATCAGGTAATCCAGCTCCGGCGATGCTATGATCCGTTCGATGCTCATTTCTCCCCATTCGAGATACCCCGCGATGGAGAAGAATTTACCGTAGTAGGCGGCGACGATTTTCTCTCTGCCGGTTTCTTCCTTTATAACGGCGGCATAGCTCAATATGGTATCGGCAACCGCATCGGAAAATGCCCGGTTGTAATCAATGATGTCGGCGTCTTTCACCGGATCGAGAAAGAAACCCTCCGGTGAATGTTTTCTCCGCTCCGGTGAGGGAATTTGAATTTCCTCAAAAGAACCGTAGTTCCGGTTCCAGCCTTGATTCAGTTTTTTGACCGTGCCGTATTTCCTGCGCAGTGCCGCCTGAAAATATTGCTTCATAGCCGGGCTGTAATCCCCGAGATAGTTCCGGTTCCAGCCCGTCCATTGCATGAACTGCCCGTCTTCTCCTCCGTCCAGCCCGAAGCCGGCGATCTGATGGTAATAGGGGCGCGACCGAATGAAAGCGATCATCTTCCGCAGAAAGGCGGTGGACTCGGTGCGCCAGCGTTTTGACGCATAGGAGACCCTGTTGATCGGTCCCCCGGAGTGAAAAAAGCGTTCTTCCGGGTGTTGCTTCACATACCAGCCGGGAGCGTCGGTATTGAAGAAAACGACCAGTTTGCCGCCGGGTGCATAATACATGGCGGAGAGCAGGTAGAGTTCCAGCTCATCCGTATTGACGGAACCGTCCGGCATCCAGAGCTTGTCCAGTGAGAGGTTGATTTCAAAAAGCCGGATGCCCGCTTCGTCGAATCCGGTCATGAAGCGGTTGCTCCGGGTATTGTTGCGGGTGTTGATGGCGTTGCGGTACAGCATGGGGGGAACTGGGACGCCGTTCAGATGCAGTGCGGGAATGCCGTTCTTTTTCCGGACTTCGGCACGCAATGGCTGGGGAAGCGCCGCCGCTTTGAGTTTCAGTGTGCCGATTTCGCCTTCCTGTGATTTGCCTTGAGCTCCGAAACGGACACTGCGGCTTTCCAGTTTCAGCTGATATTCTTCCGACATTGCAAACGGGGGAATGGCGATTTGCCCGGTGATTTGCAATTGACTGCCGCTGACTTCCGCCCGGACCGGAGTGCGGAACAGTTCCCTGCGATTGCGCAGGAGCAGCAGGTATGTTTCAACATTCTGTGGTGCCGCTCCGTTGAAGATTGCCTGAATTTTGACGGTTTCCCCTGCATCCGCAGTCAATTTCAGGAATGGAGTTTCCCGCGATAAAGTCGGCACCCGGGCATAGTTCCGGTAGGCAGTTTCGCCATACGGTGCCTGCGGCGGGCGCAGTCTTACTGTTGCGGAGGACCAGCCGGAGACATCGAAACCGGGCAGGTTCCAGCCGGGTGCCAGGCGTTCCGACGCCTTCCAGTCCGTCCCGGAAGCAATGTCTGTCACGTTCCCGTCTTTGCCGACTAGATTCAATTCACCCAGAAAACCGGAACCGCCGCCCACATTGAACGCATCGACCGCCAGTGTGTTTTTTCCTTTGACCAGCAGTGATTTCAGGTTTTCATTGACGGCGGGAATTGCCCATCCGTTGATCTTCACCGCGGTTTTCCCATTCAGGTAGACGGTGCCGCGATCATCGCTTGCGCCCTGAAAAACGACTTTGGAAAGCTGATCGGGGTCTGCTTCGAAATGGGTGACGAAATACCGGTGGGCTTCCGGTTCCGAAGTATTGCCATACCAGATCCATGACGCCTTCCAGTAATTCGGCTCTACCGGCGGAAGCCAGTCTGCATAGTGAATCTTCTCCAGTTTCCATATCGGAGAAACACCGGCATCGCTGCGGACTGTCAGGCGCGTTTCAACGGCATCCTGCGGCAGACGCAGTTCCGCGTCGAATTTTATTCGCCCGCCGGCGGAATTCCAGCGTGGGTGCAGATCAGCGACAGTCGTCTTCCCCAGTTCATCCGCAAAAACGGCTTCCAGCCGGAGCTGTGCGGCAGATTCCGTTTCCACCTGTCCGGAAATCCGGTTGACGCTTCCGGGAATGAATTTACGGTTGGTCAATGTGACTGCGCCGTCTTTCATTTGCTGTGCGGCGAGAGCGGCAATGTCTGCCGGAGCCAACGCCCGGGGGTGGAGCTCAATCCGTCCCGTGGTCGTCGAATACCGGCTTCTGGGATTCCATGCGGGAATGTCGCCGATCCGCCACTCGCGGGGGAAGTGCCTGCCGAGTTCAAAGTTGACACGGCGAGATGCTGCCTGCTGCCCGTTCAGGTAAAGCTTGAGGTCGGTATGCCCGTCCGTTGCATTCCACGTAAAAGCCAGATGAACCCACCTGCCTTTCTCAAAGATCCCCGGAACGATCAATTCGCCGGTTTGCTTCGCGGATGTATTCAGGCTCCAGAGCAGCCGCAGTCTGCCGTCCGGGAAACGGTAGAGATAGATGTGCGGAGTGTTTTTGCCGAGTGTTCCTGCCGTAAGGAAGAAATGCCATGCTTTTTCCTTTTGGCACCAGCCTTCGGGACGAACCCAGAGAGCAGCTGTTCCTCCCTGCTGAAAACTCTCCGGCAGAGTCACTTTTTCCTGCCTGGCGGCTGTCGGGGCAATCTCGCCTCCGGGAAGTGCCCTGTGGCGGAGAATGATCGTTTCCGAGGCGGACAGTGAGAGAAGCGTCAGAGAAAGGCAATACAAGAGTATGGTCTTCATAAAAATGGTTCCTCCTATTTATAGAACGGGTTGATATGAATGAATGGCGCCACCTGAAAACGCCTCATTGCATTCGTTTCACTTGTGGCATGTCCGTCCGCCCAGACAATATTCGCGGAACCGTTGTGCCTGGTGTGAATCTGGGAATTACCGTCATTGTTCCATGAATCGGAAATACGGAAGTAACCGCGGTTGATGGCGGCTGTGTATCTGGAGTCCGCCAGCAGAATAATCGAACTTGCATTTTTCAATACGGAGCCTTTGATACCGCTGGGTGGATCATTGTAGTCGTTGTTCCCTCCGCAGTAGTAATTGGAGCCTATCCCCAGATAGTTATAGCCGTAACTGATCCATGCATAAGTCCAGTTGGTTTCCGGTGTTTTTATGAAATTATCCCGATAGGCGAAATCAGGAGGCAGATCCGGGCACAGATAGAGTTTGCTGTTTTTCAGATAATCGTATTTATGGAGATTCCACGCCCATGAATCGCTCGTGGAAGTTCCCCAGAAAATGAAATAATCATTGAAATCCATCTGATATCCCATCATGCTTTGCGATATCTGCCGGTTCTGGTTCAGGCAGGAGATACTTCTCGCTTTGCTTCGGACCTGATTCAATGCAGGCAGCAGCATTGCTGCGAGAATCGCGATAATCGCAATCACGATGAGGAGCTCGATCAGGGTGAAAATTCGCATTTTCACCCTGGAAGTAAAAACAGAAGAACAAGGAACAGGGAAACATTTGAACAAGCGAACATTAGAACAATTCAACAATTGAATGAAGAAAGAAGAAGTAAGAGCAGGGGAATGGCAATGTCCTGCCTTGTTCTGTTGCCGGAATGAAACATCTCTTTTATGAAATTTTATTATTAAAAATTCGATCAATGTGAAATACCGCAAACCACATGTTTTCGTTGTCGGACGCATGACGGGCGAACTTTTGCACATGACATTTCTCCTTTATGAAAGTTTTTGCACTGTATTGCGCAGAATCAGTTTTGGTTTCAGGTATTGGCTGACGGGATGATGGTCGGGAGCATGAATCATTCCGATGAGACATTGCACGGCGGTCCTGCCCAGTTCAAGACGCTGCTGTGC
>DXVA01000175.1 GCA_019408975.1 Lentisphaeria bacterium
CCGGTGGCGTTTCCGCCGCAGCCGGACGAGCGCCACCGGGGGAAAGAACGCGAGGCTCCACGCATTCAATTCCGCAGGGGGAGAAAGCCAGCCGCATCTCGTCAAACGGAGTCTGCCGCATCTCAAAGTTTCGCCGCCGGCATCACTCTGAAAGAAAATTTTCTCTATTTTTTTCATTCCCCATCTTGACAAAGCAGAGGATTTGATTATAATTAAGACAGAAACCGATTGACCGGTCAATCAAAAATATTTCAAGAGAAGAACGATGATCAGGCAGGCAAAAAAGACAAGACTGATAGATATTGCCCGTAAACTGGGAGTTTCCAAGGCTACGGTGGCGGCAGTGCTTTCCGCAGGCGGCAGCGGCACAGTCCGTTTCAGCGAGGAAATAGCGGAAAAAATCCGCAAGGCAGCCAGGGAAATGGATTACCAGCCGAATATCAGTGCAAAAACTCTTGCCGGACGCGCCAGCAAGGTGATCGGCATTCTCATAGACAGCTATGCCGCGATTCCGCGATTCCGCATTCTGGAGGGAATCGAGCATGAAGCAACCCTGCGCGGCTACCGCTGCATGATCGGGGAGGCTCACGATTCACTGGAAAATCTCCGTCGAAACTATGATATCTTCATGCAGCATGGCGTAGACGGCGTGGTCTGTCTTTCCCACGATTACCCGGGGACGGAGGAGAAGTTCAAAAGGCTTTTTTCCGATACTCTCGACAAGGTTGTTTTCATCGACGCGCCAAACCATCCCGATGCTTCTTACATCAACATCGACCGGACTGCATCAACACAGCAGGCGGTCAGGCATCTCCATGAGCAGGGTGCCCGGAAAATCGCCTTCGTGCGCGGGCAGAGTCTATGGAAAACGAACCTTCAGCATGAAGCCGGCTACCGCCGTGCCATGAAAGAGCTGGGATATCCGGAAAAAGACCTGCATATCATCATCACCCGGAAAGACTTCATTCAGCAAAGGGAAGTTTCGGAGGAAAGCATCTCCCGTTTTATCGAACATGACGTCATCCCGAAAAAAATAGACGGGATCGTCGGGATGAACGACCTTATCTCGCTTGCATTCATCAAAGCATTGGAGGCAGCGGGCAAATCCTGCCCGCGGGATGTCATGATCATGGGATATGACAACGAAAAGTTTTCCCGATATACCGCTCCCACATTGACAACGGTGGATGAAAACTATGAACTTCAATCCAAAATGATCGTCGATCTCCTGCTGGAGAAGATCAATCACCCGGAAAAGGAGATGAAAGGCTGTTTTGCAACAGTTGTGCCGCAACTGATCATACGGGATTCAACAAGAAAAACCAAAAAAAGGAAGGGGTCCAATGAAGCCAATACATAAAACCCAAAAATGGAAGCCGGCAAGGGAATTATTCACCCTGATAGAACTTTTCATGAGGAAAAGTTGTAAAATTGGTTTTTCATTCCGGCAGCAGGACAGGGCAAAACGTTGCCAGTCCCCTGATCCTGTTTCTTCTTTCTTCCTTCTATTGTTCAATTGTTTTCCTGTTCAATTGTTCAAATGCTTCCCTACTTCTTCCTTCCGTGTTCCCTGTTCTTCTGTTCTTACTTCCAGGGTGAAAATACGAATTTTCACCCTGATCGAGCTCCTCATAGTAATAGCGATCATCGCCATTCTGGCGGGTATGCTCCTGCCTGCCCTGAACAAGGCGAAACAGAAAGCCAAAACAATAGCCTGCCTCAATCAGCAGAAACACATTGGAACGGCATTCACCATGTATGCCGGTGATTACAACGACTGGATGGTTCCGGTCATGAAAAAGAAAATCATAGACAGGAATGACGGCTATTGGCACTATACGGTTTTCCCCTATCTCTCGGACGGCAAACCGGTTGATCCGGAAGATCCGTCTCTGGCGGCAAAAAGGAAAGTCCTGACATGCCAGGAAATGACAACTCAATCCGCAAAACCTGATGAAGTTTTGCGTGCCGGTTATCTCGGGACCAATTATCTCTGGAACAATCTTCTGGGATTCTATGACGGCAACACAGGAGAATGGCAGCCCATCGACGGCGGTGCAAAGGGAGGTTACTGGAGAAAACTCTCCAATGCAAAGCAGCCTTCCAAAGCATTGGTCATGATCGACGGCAGACCGCTGACATTCTGGGGCGGGACCTATTATTTTTACTCCAGCTCTCAAAATACATTTGCAAATCAATGTATCTCGTGGAGGCATGGCGGATTTGACAACGGTCTTTACGCAGACGGGCACAGTGAAAGCAAGAAATTCCGGACAATGAGTTCAGGAGATCATATTGTCGAAGTGATGTACGGTTATCAGTCGGTCTGGAGCGGCACAGCCTCCCCTTCAGGCATCCATTGGAAATAAATCAGATTTTCTCTCATTGAAAAAGAAAGGAAAGAAATGAAAAAATCACTCATAACAGCATTCCTCCTCTCCGGCGGAATTCTGTCCGCACAGAACAATGTGGACATTTCACAATTCAAACCATTGGCAGTAACATCCGGTTCCCAGGCAAGTATTTCACAGGATTTCAATACCGGAACCATCCGGAAGCTCAGCCTGCCGAAAGGATTTTCCATCGATCCCGCCGGCGGGGAAAACGGAACAGGAGCTCTCTTTTATCATAAAACAGATCCCAAAGCATACCGGATTGCCGGTTACAGGATCAAGTTGAGCCCGGAATTCAAATACAGGGCAACAGTAAAATATAAAGCTGAAAATATCAGAAATGCTCCGGATGCGACATCCCGCATCTTCTGCGTCGAGTTTACCAAAAAGGGAAAACATGCAGGAGGAAGTTATTTTTATAAAAAGATCGAGGAAAACAAATGGGCGGAAATTGTCCTGGAATTCCAGCCGCCCGCGGAATTCGATCAGACAATTGTCGGCTTTTACCTGTGCAAAAACGCCACGGGTAAAATCTGGTGGGATAATCTGCATATTGAACCTGTCGGCGCTCTGCCGGCAACCATTTACGATATCCGCCCGTCCAATCTGACAATCCGCGATACCGAAGGCAAAGTTACGCTGAAAAGCAAAGTATTCCTGAAAGGGATTCCCGATTCCGATCTCGCCGCCTGGGTTACGGTCAATGGCAAAAGCCGGCTCTGGAAAGGCAGGAATCAGGTCTATACCGGCAGGCTCGGCAATCTGCCCGACGGGAAAGTGAAAGTCGATGTAAAACTCCTGAACCTGAAAAATAAAACGATTCTTGCGGAAAAGACGTTTCATCTGTTCGTGAAAAAAGGGAAACCCGGCGGGAATTCCAGCTATGTCGATGAACACGGCAGGACAATTGTAAATGGAAAGCCCTTCCTTCCCATCGGATTCTATTGCAGCAGAATCGATGAATCCGTCCTGAAAAATCTCAAAGAAGGCGGCTTCAACTGCGCCATGCCGTATCACGGCGGCGGCTCCACGCTGACGGGACGTTTCGATCTTGCACAGAAATACGGAATCAGGCTCTTCATGAACGTCATGTATCAGCGTCCGAAAGGAATGGCTCAGGCATGGCCCGCGATGGAATTTGAAGGAGTGAAAGGCATCGAACCCGTTCTTCAGGCATGGGCGCGGAAACTGAAAGACCATCCGGCGCTTCTGGGATATTATGTTTCCGATGAGAACCCGGTGGAGGAAGTTCCTTACATGCGCAAGGTGCGCGAACTGCTCAATGAAGCCGATCCGGATCATCTCACGGTCACATTGACTTATATAGGGCGCCACTTTCCGTTCTTCGCGGAAACGGGAGATGTACTTGCCGTAGATACTTACCCGGTCGAAACCAGCGCCAGCAGAAGCATGGAGGGAATCCCCGACATCATTGCAGCGGCAAAAACCACCGGAGTTTCCCCTTGGCTGGTTCCGCAGGCTTTCAACTGGGGCAATTACAAGACGAAAGACCCGAATGAATACAAAAGATACCGTTTCCCGACGGAACAGGAAATGCGTTCCATGTATCTTGCCGGAGCCGTAAACGGCGCGAAAGGTTTCCTCCTTTACAACTATTCCGATATCTTCGGAACAGGGGAAAAGAGAGTCCCCGGCAGCGCGGCGGAAAACTGGGCGAAGGTCGTTGCCGCAGTCAAGCCGCTGAAGGAACTGGCGCCGTTCATCCTGAGCCTTGAGAAAGCGCCGGAAGTCAGAACCGGAAAAATGCAGAAAGCACAGCTCAAGGCGTGGAATGCAAACGGGAAAATCGCGGTCGCCGTCGTCGGAATCGGACCGGGGGAAAGCATCGCGGAATTCACGATCCCCGGCAGGGACAACCTGAAATCACATTACGGAACGACGCAGAATCTCGGCGGCGGGAAATACCGTTTCAACGGAAAAGACATCTCATCGGATGTGCTTTTCAGCGAGTAGAACAACGCAATGGAACGCCCCTGATAACGGGAAACAGCCGCTGCCCTGCTGCGGTCTCGACTGCATAAATTGACCGCAGCGGGCGAAATCTGCCCCTGCGATTCCAACCGCTCAAGGACAAGAAGCAAAGCTTCGAGAGCTTCAGGCCGGGATTTCACGTTCCGCCGTCGGTCCGCGGCAAGGGCTCTGGCTTGAGCGGACTTATTTTTCCGCAGTCTCAAAATCGCGGTGAACCGCCTCACGGAAAGCCTTGTCGGTAAAATAGCGCAGGCAAACCTGCGCCATGATCGAACCGGTCTTCATTGCAGCCTCGAACGCACCGTCCGTTTTCGCAAATTCACGGAACTTGACCGTATGAAGCGCGGCGGGCACCCCGCCCGTGACGCCGAAATAATAATGGGCGCAGGGAATCACATACGAAACGTCGCCGGTATCGGTCGACCCCCTGCCCTCCGTACCGTTCGTCTCTTTGAGCTCCACGCCGTATTCGCGCCAGCCGCGGATGAATTCGTCATTCAGCGATTTATTGAAGACCATTCCCTTGTATGCAGAAACCCAGTTCACCGTATTTCTACACCCGGTCTTTGCGGCGGCGGCGGAGGCAATGGATTCGAGCCGCTGCTTCATAAGCCCGATCTCCGATTCATTTCCGGCGCGGATATAGAAAAACGCCTGTGTGTGATCCGGAATGATGTTCGCCGCGTCTCCGCCTTTCGTGAAAATGCCGTGGACGCGCTGACGCTCCGTAATCGTCTTTTTCCACTCAAGAATGCCGTCATAGAAAGTGACCAGGGCATCCAGCGCATTGATCCCCTCTTCCGGCGCAAACGCCGCATGGGAAGCGCGCCCGTAGAAGTCGATATAAGCCCGCGCAACGCTCAGACACCCGAAGTCGGGAGAGGTATGATCCAGCGGATGCGCAATCACTCCCGCGGCAATATCCTGAAACGCACCGCCCGCAACCAGCTTCACCTTGCCGCCGAGCCCCTCCTCCGCCGGAGTGCCGATGTAACAGATCCGCGCAGGAATCCTGTCCGTTTCGATCATCCGCTTTGCGGCATACGCGGCAAAAAGCGAAGCGGAAGCGATCAGGTTGTGCCCGCAGCCGTGCCCGAGCCCCGCCAGGGCGTCATATTCCCCCATGAAACAGAACGTCGGAATATTTTTGTCATCCGCCGATTCCCAGCGGGCCTTGAACGCGGTTTCGAGCCCGCAGACATTCTCCTCGACACGGAATCCCCACGAACGGAGCAGTTTCTTCAGTTTCGCGGACGCCTGAAACTCCTTGTAACCGAGTTCGGGATTGTCATGAATGAAATCGGAAACCGTTCTCACCGCGGATGCGGCTTCGGAAGCAAATTGAAGACTGGAATTCACAGCTACTCCTTTCAAGTCTGAAAACTATCCGACATGTCCATCGCGGGGAACCAGATGGCTTACCAGTTCGGAAAAACAATTGAGTTTCAAATCATATGCCGCATCGCCGAGCGTACCGAAGCCGTACGCGGCATAGGCGCTTCTCATGCCGCCGTTTCTCGCGGCATTCATATCCGTATGATTGTCGCCGCAGAACCAGGACAGCGAAGCGTCCGATCCGGATATCTTCAGAATATGAAACAGAGCCTCCGGATCAGGCTTCAGCGGAAAACCGGAACTGCCTCCGATGATCTCGCAGAAAAAAGCGTCCAGTTCGAAATGGCGGAAGATCATACGGCAGAGTTCCGTCGGTTTGTTGCTGACAAGCCCCAGCTTCCAGCCGTTTTCGGACAACACCCGGATTCCGTCCGCGACTCTGGGATACAAAGTCGTTTTCACGACCGCATGTTCGGCATAATGCCTGCCCATCACGCGAATCGCCTCCTCCAGATCCGCATCGGTTCCGGCAAAAGAACGGAAAATCAGTTTGCGCACACCGTCGCCCACATAGGAAACAACGGTTTCCAGAGACAATGGCGGCAGATTGAAGTCACGTCTCGTGGCGTTCACCGCATTCGCAATATCCTCGCGCGAATCAATCAATGTTCCGTCAAGATCGAAGATCACGCACCGGTTCATCAGGCACTCCTCCTGCGGAACGGAACCTCTGTGATGTGCGGCAGACGGGCAAAGGTGTCCAGCGTCAGGTCGCTGAACTTTCCGGCGGCGCAGTAGTGATATGCCAGCCCGGCGACCATCGCGGCGTTGTCCGTACAGAATTTTTTCGGAGCGATCAGCGGAATCACTCCGCGGGGAACCGTCGATTCAAAACGCTTGCGCAGAGGCGTATTGCAGGCGACGCCGCCGCTCAATATCGCAGATTTGCAGTGAAAATGCCTCACCGCATCAAATGCCTTTGTGCAGAGTACATCCACCACAGCTTCCTGATAGGACGCGAGCGTATCGGTCAGGACCTGCCCCTCCAGATGCTCCGCATTGCCGTCCGGAGAAAGATTGCGCGCATGATACAGCAGTGCGGTCTTAAGCCCGCTGAAACTGAAGTTGAAACGGTTTTCAGGAGCCAGCGCCTTGCCTGCCGTGCCGGTCAGGGAGCGGGGAAAATTGTATTTGCGGATGTCACCCGGCGCCGCCAGTTTTTCAATGACGGGCCCGCCCGGGTACCCCAGATTCAGCATCTTCGCTCCCTTGTCGAGACACTCTCCCGCGGCATCGTCGATCGTGCTTCCGACCACCTGCGCCCTGCCGTCTTCCGTGATAATGACAATCGAGGTATGCCCGCCGGAAACCACGAGCGCTGCCATCGGGTAGAGCGCCGGATCGTCGAATTCATACTGTTCGGAGTCGATGAACACCCCGTACATATGAGCGAGGAAATGGTTGATCCCGATCAGCGGCTTTCCGTAAGCGGCGGCAAGCCCCTTGGCGAAATTCAGACCGACCAGAAGCGCGGGGACAAGCCCGGGGGCGTGCGTCACGGCGATCGCGTCGATCTCACCGAAAGAGACGCCGGCAGTCGTCATCGCCTCATTGCAGACTTTCTCAATCGCGGTCAGATGTTCGCGCGCCGCAAGCTCCGGCACGACGCCGCCGTAGACGGCATGTTTCGCCATCTGCGATGAGACGGCATTGGAAATCACTTTTTTCCCGTTTTCGACAACGGCGACCGCAGTTTCATCGCAACTGCTTTCAATTCCCAGTATAAGAGCCATTACAAAATCCTGAATTAAAATTTTCTGCAAACACGTCGCAGTGTGTAATCTAGCATACGACAAAAGTTTTTCCAACCGGACCGGGCAAAAATCAGGAAAATCGTTCCCGGCAAAAAGAGCGGTCCCCCGCCGTAAATCCACACTGTTTTCACAGATTCTTCTGTCTCCGGGCTTCGCGCGGCGTCATTCCGGCAATCCTGCGGAACTCCTGCGAAAAATAGAACTGATTGCAGTATCCCAGCTTATAAGCAATCTCCTTGACCGACAGCGAGGTGTTGCCCAGCAGATACTGCGCTCTGGCGATACGGCTCTCCAGACGGTAGCGCATCGGAGAAACACCCAGCCGCTCCTGAAACAGGCGGTTCAAAGTGGAAACGCTGATCCCCAGGCTGGCGGCAATTTCCTGAACCGGCGTTTTACGGTCCAGTGCACTTTCAAGAATCATTTGCGCTCTGGCGAGCAGCCCTCCCGAATCCTCTTTCTGCGGCGCCAGCATGGAAAGCTCCGTCAGAAACTTGTGGCACACCCCCAGAAGCTCCGGAATCGCCTCCCGCGTCTGGTTATGAAGAAGTTCCCCGATCTTCCTGATTTCGTCGGCAAAAGATTCACTGCCGCCGGCTTCGAGAATCAGGAAACGGTTCAGCCCGAGTGTTTCCATAATGGATTGCAGGTTCTTGCCCATGAATTCCGCAACAACTTTCTTGTAGCCGCCCGAAGGACCGTTCTTGAAGAAATAAGAAGCATTCTGCGGAATGACGAGAATTTTCCCCGGCGTGATCAGATGCTCTTTTTCCTCGAAACGATAGATGATGTCGCCTTCGGTCACGATGGTGACGATCATGAAACGGCAGAGTGTTTCGGAGAACCATGTCCGGCTGCTGCGCTCGATCTCCTCCACGCAGAACGGATAAAGCGGAAGCTCGTCCGTCATGGGCATGTTCCAGATTTCATGTCTGGAAAAATCCGGTTTCTGAAGCGGCAGAGGCGTCCGGCAGGTGTGTCTTCGCTTTCTGATGTCCGACATATCTCAACTCACTGACTTTTTTCCATATATTTTTTATAAAACTTCCATATATATTACAGCCTGATTCTATTGATGCAAATGATTTTTTGCATATAATATCAATAAATCTTCAAGATATTTTTTGATTTTGGGTGAAAAAGCCACGGAGGTCAATTATGAAACAGAAAATACAAACAGCCGGAAGCAAACACAGCAAACACGCTTCAATACTGTCTCGGATATCATCCCGGTTCCAAATTCAATTGTTGAATTGTTCGATTGTTCAATTGTTCAAATGTTTCCCCGTTCCTTCTTACTTCCCTGTTCCCTGTTCTTCTGCTCTTACTTCGAGGGTAAAAATAAGAATTTTTACCCTCATAGAGCTCCTCAGGAAGAAAAGCTGCAAAAAGGATGTTTCATTCCGGCGGCAGGACAGGGCAGGACGTCGCCAGTCCCCTGATCTTGCTTCTTCCTTCTTCATTCAATTGTTGAATTGTTCGATTGTTCAATTGTTCAAATATTTCCCCGTTCCTTCCAACTTCAGAGTTCCTTGTTCTTCTGTTCTTACTTCGAGGGTAAAAATAAGAATTTTCACCCTCATAGAGCTCCTCATCGTCGTGGCGATCATCGCGATTCT
>DXVA01000176.1 GCA_019408975.1 Lentisphaeria bacterium
ACAGGAATATCCTGTATCGCGTTCCGGGAAAAGGGACTTTCGTTTCCGGGAGCCGTTCCTGGCGCAGCGCCGGGGCGCGCATCAGTTTCTACCCGTATCAGGGAAACAGCCTGAACAAAGATTACGACCTGCTGGTCGGGCTCCACTTTCAAACGACCTGCAATCTCCTGAAACAGAACGGCTACGACATCTCCATCATTTCGGATATTGAAAGGAACGACCCCGCAATCCTGAAGCGGACTCTCAGTTCCTCCGACGCCCTGATCCTGAACAAGGAATTCGTCACCCCGAAAACTCTGCCGCAGCTGTGTTCCTACCCATGCCCGATTATTCTGATCGATTCGCCTTTTGTATCGGACAATCCATTCCATCAGGTCGTGGCGGATCTCTTTCCGGGATTCAGGAAAGCCGCCGACTATTTTGCCGGACTCGGCGTCCGTGAAGTCGTGATCGCCGGAATCGCAAACACCGAAACCCACCAGTTCCGGCGCCGTCTTTTCCGCAGGATCATGAACGTATTCCATCCGGAGATCGCCTTGTGCGAGGATTTGACTCACGAATACCTGCTCAACAACTACGGGGAGGAATGCGGAAGACGGATTGCACGGAAATATCTGGAACTGCCACGCCGCCCCGGAATCTTCTCCGTCAGCGACTACATTTCATTCGGGATTCTGGATGTGCTGGAGGGTGCGGGGCTGTGCGCCGGCAAAGATTTCAAGCTCATCAGTTTTGACAATCTGGAAGCCAGGGGGATCGGTCCGAACCCGGAACCGCGCCTGACGACAATCGAATACCCCTACGATTCTCTCGGCAGGGAACTGATCGCCATGCTGTCCGAACTGTTGACAGCCCGGACAGCCAACACGCGAATCATACGGACGCCGGCAGACAATCTTATTATCCGTTCAACCACTTAAACAGGAGGATTCCATAATGGCACACAAGAAAAAGAAATTCAAACAAATCAAATTGCCGATAGCGGCAATCGGTCAGGACATGCACTCTCCGCCTGTTCAGGAAACTGCCGGAAAAAATCAGGAGCTGACTGAAACGTTCAGGATTCCGGTTCCGCACTGCCGCCCCTGCAGAACGCCATCATTCACACTGATAAAACTTCCCATGAGAAAAAATTGTAAAAAGGCTGTTTCATTCCGGCGATGCCAATTCTCCTCCTGCCTTATTTTTCCTTTCTTCCTTCAATTGTTCGATTGTTCAATTGTTGAATTGTTCCAATGTTTTTCTACTTCTCCCTTCCGTGTTCCCTGTTCGAGATTCTTACTTCGCAGGGTGAAAACAAGAGTTTTCACCCTGATAGAACTTCTCATCGTAATAGCGATCATCGCAATTCTTGCCGCAATGCTTCTGCCGGCTCTGAATGCAGCCCGCAATAAAGCCAGAAGTATTTTATGCATCAACAACCTCAAACAGAATCTGACGATTCTGGAATTTTACCAGAATGACTCCAATGGCTGGCATCTCAGTTATGAAGGACACAGAGGCGCTTATGCAAGGACCTTGATCACCGGAGGTTATGTAAAAGGAGAGGCTTATGTCCCGGCACCGAAATACGGGTTGATCCTGCGCAGCTGGACCTGTTCCGTTATAACAAACCCGAAAGTGACCGAGGGAAATCAGGTCTATGTTCACAACACCTACGGAATGCCGTCAACAGTTCTCAACAAAGACCACGCCACGGAGACATGGCTCTCCGCTGTCGCTTATAAATATTCTCCGGCATTCCCCTCCCCGGCATCCATGCTTTATCTTGCCGACGCCGCCAATACGGACCTGCTCGCTCCCCGCTATTATTTCCGCTGGTATGGGACGGATAAGAACCGGCTCTCTCTGAACCACGGACGTCAGGCGGGAATCGGTTTCATGGACGGCCATGCCGCTCTGTATGACATGGTGACTTTACTCAATGAATACCGCCTCAGGAACTTTACTGCCGGCGTCAAATAATCATACGGAGGTGACGATTCATAATTTCAGAGAAGCAGCACTGCATCAGAATGCGTCTGATGCGGAATTCAAAATGCAACCAATCTGCAGAAAACAGGTCATCTGAATCTGATTTCTGCAACAGCAGGATAAAAAACATGTGGAAATATATACTGATTCTTTTCGGGCTTGCCGGAATATGCACCGCAGATGATTTACAGGGTTACAGCCGCATTGACCATAAAGCGGGAACCTCCTCCAAAGTAATGCTGACAGATCCCGGATTCGAGAAAAACGGCAGCGGCTGGGAACTCAAACCTGGATTCGCTGTTGAAAAAGGAAGCGGGCGCAGTGCAACCCATGCTCTCAAGTATGTGCGGAACAACCGGTCGGACTACGCGATTGCCTCAACACGGATTGATGTAAAACCCGGAGCATTCTACCGCTTTGGGAGCTGGATCAAAACCAGCGGAGTAACCACCTCCCCGCAGGGAGGCGGCGCCACCATTGCCATGGAATTTTCGAAAAAGGGAAAGGACGGCAGAAATATCTTCCTGACCGGGCGGTATCTGCGGGGCATCACCGGAACGAAAGACTGGACCTTCGTTTCCGATGTCGTCAGAATACCGAAAAATGCCTCCGCCGTCTCTCTTTCGCTTTATATCTGGAAAGGAGCATCCGGCACTGCATGGTTCGATGATATTACGGTGCAGGAACAAGGCGCCAATCTCTGGTCGCTCTATACCCTGAATCCATATCAGACCGTTGCCGACGGCAAATGCACGGTCGCGGTCAGTTATGACGGCAAATCCGTTGCCGGACGCGATCTTGAGGTCCGTATGCAGATCAAAGAAAACGGCATGGTACGCCGGGCAAAAGTCAGGGAAGACCGCGCGGAAATAGAGCTCGGAAAACTTGCCCCCGGACGTTACGATGCCGAATTCATGATTCTTGATCCTGCAAAAAAAACAGTCTGCTGCTCAACCCGGATTCCGTTGCTGGTGAACCCCTCGGCGCATCCGGCGGTCGCTGTCGACCGGTTCGGGCGCACCGTTGTCAACGGCAGGCCGTTCCTGCCGCTGGGCATCTTCACGACAGGACTTGATTCCCGGACAATGGATACCCTGCGTGAAGCCGGTCTGAATTGCGTTCTGCCGTATTCAAGCATGAATCTGAAACTGGACAATAATGCCCCCGCTTCCCCCGAACAGATCATCAAGGTTATGGATCTGGCGGAGTCAAAAGGGCTGAAAGTGATTTTTTCCTGTAAAGACGTCGGTTCCTCCGCACGCTATGGAGTGCAGGAATGGCACGGCACAAAAGGACAGGATGCGATTATCCGCAGGATCACCGGTCTGCTGAAAGAACATCCGGCACTGCTGGCATGGTACATCAATGACGAACAGCCGTCATCGCAGATTGAACGCCTTACAGCCATGCGCCGCCTTTTTAACCAGATGGATGCGAATCATCCGACATACGGCGTATTATATCAATATGAAGACCTGCCGATGTACGGTTCCACCAGCGATATCATAGGCGTCGATCCCTATCCGCTGAATGGCGATAATCTCAAGAAAGCAGTCTATGCCATGACCCAGTCACGTCTGGCAGGACTGCCCGCATGGGTCGTTCCGCAGGCAGCCAATATTTCCATTTACAGCTCGGAAAAGAAACTTGAGAATCCGCAGAATCCGAGTGAAGAAAAAATGCGGTCGCTGGTTCTTCTCGAAGCTGCATACGGAGCCAGGGGCTTCATCTTCTACAAATATGAGGATTTGAAATCATGGAAACTGCCGAAAGATAATTTTGCAAAGGAATGGGCAAAAGTCAAAAGAGTTGTTGCGGCATTGAAGAGCCTTGAGCCTTACATCATGTCGGAATATCCGGTGGAACTGCTCTCCGAAGGCGAGGTCGTTGCAGCCAGACTGCGGCACCCGGACAGAAAGACAGTCATCGTGATTTGTGCCGTCGGACCGGGAACAGCATCGGTAAAATTGAACCTCGGTGACCGCAGGTACCGTTCAAAGTATGGATATACCTCCAAACAGAATGGAGAATGGACTTTCCGAGGCAGCGGCATCTGCTCCGACCTGCTGTTCGAAGAATAACTCTTTCCCCGCATAGCGATGCATCTTTCAGCATGGGAGCGGAAAGATGCATTGAAAAAAATCCCCGGATGCTTTCACATACGGGGATCAAAAAAACAAAACAGAAAATCTTATTTCTTTGCCTTCACCTTTTTCAGGACCGGAACACCACTTTCCACCGTATCGGCGGTAATAATGCACTCGGCAACATCCGTCCGGGACGGCAGATCGAACATGATATCCACCATCATCTGCTCGATGATCGCCCGCAGGCCGCGCGCACCGGTTCCCTTTTCAAAAGCTTTCTGCGCCAGAGCCTCCAGAGCGGCTTTCTCAAAGGTGAGCTTGACACCTTCGATCGCAAGCAGTTTTTCATACTGCCGGGTAATGGAATTCTTCGGTTCGACCAGAATCTTCACCAGATCCTCTTTCGTCAACGGCTCCAGACTCGTAATGACCGGAAGGCGTCCGATGAATTCGGGGATCAGCCCATATTTCACCAAGTCCTCCGGCTCGACGGCTTTCAGCACCTGATTGGACTCCAGCTGCCGGTTCTCCTCAATCTCCTTGCGGTCGGCTGTAAAACCGAGCACATGACGGCCGATACGCCGCTGAATCATCTTGTCGAGGCCGACAAACGCCCCGCCGCAGATGAACAGGATATTCGTGGTATTGACCGGGATATATTCCTGCTGCGGATGTTTGCGCCCGCCTTTCGGAGGGATATTCGCAACGGTTCCTTCCAGAATCTTCAGAAGCGCCTGCTGAACCCCTTCGCCGGAAACATCGCGCGTAATTGAAACATTTTCACCCTTCTTGGCGATCTTGTCGATTTCATCCACATAGATGATGCCGATCTGGGCACGCTCCACATTGTTGTCCGCCGCCTGTAAGAGACGCAGAATGATATTCTCCACATCCTCTCCGACATACCCGGCTTCCGTCAGCGTGGTCGCATCGGTGATGCAGAACGGGACATCCAGAAGACGCGCCAGAGTCTTGGCGATCAGAGTCTTGCCGGAACCGGTCGGGCCGATCAGCAACACGTTGCTCTTTTCGATCTCGACATCCTCAAACGCTTTCGCCATCTCATCGGCATTGGCTTGAAAAAGACGCTTGTAATGATTATGGACCGCAACGGAGAGAATCTTTTTCGCATCCTCCTGTCCGACGATATACTTGTCCAGTTCAGCCTTGATTTCGGCAGGCTTCAGAAGCGGCTTCCGCGCCTGTTCCTGAAGGGCGTCATCCGAACTCTTCTTCGCTCTGTCCTCCTCAAGCCCGAACAGACGTTCACACTCCGCGACACAATCCTTGCAGATATTGGCTCCGCGCGGGCCTATCACCAGCGGGCCGACCTCCGGCGTAAAGCCGCGCCGCCCGCAGAATGCGCACTTCATTTCATCTTCGCGATTGTTCGCCATGAAAAAACACCTTTCCTTAGAACTTACTTCGCGTTCTTTTCACGGATACGGTGCGGAAGAATCTGGTCCACAAGACCGTATTTTTTCGCTTCTTCCGCAGACATGAAGAAATCACGCTCCATATCGCTCTTGACCTTTTTCAGCGGGTTGCCCGTGGTGGAGGCAAGAATTTCCGCAAGAATGTCATTCAGACGGTTCGCCTCCTGAACAGCCAGCTTCATATCCTCGACTTTGCCTTCCGTTCCGCTGGAAACGGAATGGATCATGATCCGGGCATTCGGGAGCGCATAACGTTTCCCGGGAGCTCCGGCGCTCAACAGAACAGCGCCCATGCTGGCGGCCTGCCCGACACAGTAGGTCTTGACATCGCAGGAAAGCATCTGCATCACATCGTAAATCGCCAGCCCGGCGGTCACGCTCCCGCCGGGAGAGCAGATATACATGTCGATATCCTTCTTCGGGTCCTCGCTCTGAAGGAACAGCAGTTCGGCAATCACCAGATTTGCAATGGAGTCGTCGATCGGCGTTCCGAGCAGAACGATCCTGTCCTTCAACAGGCGTGAGTAAATATCATAACCGCGCTCGCCGTTTCCGGTCTGTTCCACAACCATCGGAATTGTCATTGAATTGCGTGCCATAATTGTTCCTTTCAGAGTTTAAGTCAGAAATGACGGCTCAAGCTTTCGCCTGGGAGGCGATGAAATCAATCACCTTGCCCATCAGGATATCCGCCTGGATTTCACCGTATCCGCCGTTGTCGCTCAGCATCTTGCGGACATCTTTTTCCTTGTAGCCGAGATAAGCGCTCATATTGCGGATCTGGGTATCGACTTCGGCATCATCAACCGTGATCTTTTCGGCTCTGGCGATCTTGCGGAGGATGAAGAACTTCTTCAGGTATTTGCCGGCTTCCGCCCTGGCTTCCTCAACATGTTTGTCCTTGTCTTTCTTGAAGGCTTCGATATCGGCTTCGCTGCGGACAAGGCGCTCCGCAATCCGGGAGAACTCACGCTGGGAGGTGGAGGCAAGAATCCCTTTGGGAAGCGGGAAGTCTTCCACCATGCCGACAATGGTTTCCGCAACTTTCGACTTGATCTCTTCCTTGCGGATCTGCTCAAGTTCGCGTTCCGCGGTCTTCCTGATCTCCTCATTCATCTTTTCGACATTTTCCATGCCGAGTTTTTCAGCCAGCTTGGCGTCATCTTCCACCGCGACACGACGCTGGGCTTCGAGAACTTTGACCTTGTAATTCACGGTTTTTCCCTGAAGGTCCTTCTCTCTCCAGTCGGCGGGGAATTCCGCCTTGAAAGTGTATTCTCCATCTTTCTTCGCACCGGTCAGTGCGGCAAGCACGCCGGGAATCTGCTCCGGTTCGGAAAGCCAGATCCAGCTTTCTTCGGATTTGACGGCTCTCTGGAGAGAAGCGGGCGCGTTCTCGGGAAGAACGAAATCGGACTCATACGTGACTTTCAGCATGTCGCCCTTCTGCGCAGGCTCCTCGACAGTGACATAGTCGGCATAGAGGTCCTTGAGATATTTCATGCGGTTCTCAATGTGTTTTTCAAGAGTCTCGCCTTTTCCGACCTTGACTTTAACGCCTTTGTATTCCGGCATTTTGAATTCGGGAGCAACTTCGACTTCCAGAGAGAAAGCATACTCCTTGTCGGCGGCGGGGGCTTCTTTGGCATCCATTGCGCCGAAAGCAACGATATCCATGGACTCATCGCCGGTCACCTTGGAGAAAGCTGCCTGCTGGAGCATCTTGCCGACGTCTTCCATAATATAATCTTTATATTTCGCCTTGATCAGGGAGATCGGCGCCTTGCCCTTACGGAAGCCCGGAACCTGAGCCTGTTTGGCAGCTTCTTTGGAAGCATCGTTGAAAGCTTCGGCAACAGCATCCTGAGAGAATTTGATTTCTGCCTTGCGGGTGCAGGGTTCCGTTTCCTTCCAGTCAAGCTGGACAGCTTTGAGCAATGAGTCAAGAGCCATAATAGTCTTTTCACCTTTTATTTATTTTAAACTTATGAGATATTTACAATATGAAAGCAAGGAATATAACGCAGGAATCTGTTTTTTTCCAGCACGGCAAATATAAAAAACAGGAAATTTCTTCCGCACCGGCGGGCAGATGCGTCTGCCGCCCCCCGAATCAGACGGACGGAACCTTAAAAAACAGGCGCCCCCCAATTCCGTCTTGCCCCCTTTCCGGCAGGAGCGGCACCTGTGTCCGCTGCGCCGCTCCGCAAAAAATATTGATTTTTTCTTGTTTTTTATCAATAAATACTTGTTGTCTAGGAAAAAAGCCGCTATATTGTCGGGTGATAATATTTTTATTTTGAACCATATCAAAAAACCGGGAGTCGTATATGGGCGGTTTTCCAAAACTTACAATTTTATCTGAACAGTTGAGAGGAAAAAACTTTGAACTGAATAAGGACCTTCATACCGTCGGTAGAATCGAAGAACGTGATATCTGCATTATGGATCCGACCATCAGCACCTATCACTGCTCTTTCATCAAAAGCGGCAATACTTATATTCTGAAAGACAATAACAGCACGAACGGGACCAGAGTCAACAACGTTCCGATCACCGAGCAGGAACTTCAGAACAGCGACATCATCCAGATGGGCGACGTTGAAATGCTGTATGACTGCGATGATAAGACGACACAGACGGAAACCCGCACACAGACAGGGATCGACCTCAACAAAAATGTCATATCCTCTTCAACAATCAAGAAGATGGATACAATTTCACCTTACTCAAAAAGTGCGGCAAGCGCAACCAGCAAGAAGAATCAGCGCCTGATTCTGATTGTGCTCGGTGTACTGGTCGTCGTCATTCTGGCTCTTCTGGGAATGCTTTTCTATATATTCTTTTCCGCGGAAAAACCGGCGGCGACGGCGAACTTCATACCGCAGAAACTTGTCCATGTGCTCAAGGCATAAATTACAGGATTGCGGCAGACAGAAAAAATCCTTTGGTTTTGCCCCTGCGGGCAGGCATCATGGGAATTTTTGTATTTACGGCACAAATATCAACACTAAATTATAAACAGGATAAAAATGAGCGATAACAATAACCCCAGAAAATCATTCAAAGACAAACAGGCGCCCAAGGGACCGCCGGCGGCACTTTTCATCTGGCTGCTGATCCTTATCACATTCGTCGGGATCATCATTTTCAAATTCAACCCGTCACTGATGGGAGTTCAGGAATGGAACCAGACAAAATTTGAAGCCGCTCTGAACAGCGGTTATATCGCCACGGCGGATATTACCCCGGAATCAGACTCCATCTATTACATCGTGGGAAAGCTCAAGCCGGACTACAAGCCGGCGGCACAATCCGATGCAAAGGATTTGAGCAGAGAGAAAAACGGCGCAAAAACTCCGGACGTTTACTCCACGCGTGTTACGGCAAGCGATGACCTGATGAAAAAAATGGAGCAGAAAGGGGTCGAGGTCAAAGTTCTCCAGCGGGAAAGCTGGTGGAAAAGCCTGATCGTCAATCTCGTGATCGGCGCCCTCATCATCGGGTTCATCTATTTTCTCTTTTCCCGCCAGCTCCGCAATGCGGGCGGCGGCGCCATGCAGTTCGGCAAGAGCCGTGC
>DXVA01000177.1:0-6293 GCA_019408975.1 Lentisphaeria bacterium
TGATAAAATAGTGAGGTGATATGATGGCAGATGAAATCAAAAAGAGTGTATGGTATTCCATCAAAGAAGCGGCGGAATATCTTGAGATCGGTGAACCCACGTTGTACCGCTGGATGCGTGACCGGAAGATCACGTTCCGCAAAGTCGGTGATTCCACGCGCTTTCTGCAGGAGGACCTGGATGCGGTCGTGGAGGTGTTTCACTCGGAACGCGATGCGGAACAGGTGAAGCAGGTTTGTCCGGTTTGTCATGGAACGGAATTGCTTCCCGGTCGTCTGCGTTCCACCGGACTGCTGTATTTCCAGCTCAAAAAGAGTAAGTTCTGGACTCTTGCCGACAACAGTATCAAAAGCGAGGGGATGATCTGCAAACGCTGCGGGGCGGTTACGCTTTTCGGCGATCTCAAAAAACTGGCGCGTCTGGATGAGAAAACGGATAAGGAGCAATCCCGGAAGGAATAGGGCTTGACGGAAATATGGGAGGGAGTCAATGAGTATTACGCTGGTTATATTGTGTTTTCTGCATGGCAGGCGGCTTCTTAAAGAAGGCGGGGGGAGAGAGGATTCTTATATCTTGCCCTTTCCGTCATACTGCTGCCGGTTGCGGTCGTTTTTGCCTGTTTCAGCGGCGATATATTTCTGTTTCCGCTGGTTGGGATTCCCTATTTGCTGTACTGCAATAAAATCCCGGACACGCGCATGGTTCAAGTGATTCTGTGCCTGGTGACTGTTGTTTCCATTGGACTTGGAGTGTGGCTGTTCCATGCCCGCAGAGACAGAAGCGCGGAATACGGGAAATCCCTTGACCGCCTTGTGGACAATGTCATTCTCATTCTGGACGATTCAAGACAGTCCGATTTTATAAGAAGGCTGGAAGCATCGGGAGTACTTCACGCCGCCATGCCGGAAAAATTGCGGATTTTTGAGAGAATTTCGGCAGAAACGACGGAGGAGTGATGAAATGGGCAGCTTTGGCTTTATGATTCTGATATTTTCTGCGGGGGCATTTTTGGTTCTGGTCTGGAAATCAAAAGCTTTTCTTGCAACGCGTATTCTTTACCTGTTTGCTCTTCCGTCTATTCTGTTTGTTTTCTTATCGTGGCTTAATTTTATGGTCGGGAATGGTTATCAGTCGACAGGAATTTCTCATGCGTTGTCACAGCTTTATAGAAAAATGGGGGCTCCGGAGCAGGAGCATCGGAAACTCGCAGACGCATTGCGCGAATGGAGAAAGAATCCCCGCCGGAATTATTTCGATCTGCAAACAGTTCTTGTCTCATTGCCTGCCGAAGAAAAGGAATAGCTGAACCGCAAGCGGTATGGCGGCATATCGGGAAAACTTCGGATATCAGTTGAATTTCAGGGGATCGCAGGGTAAATTGTTTCCAATTCAATATAAAGCGGAAAGGTGTTTTACCCGATGAAAAAATTTACGGTTAAGCTGATCCCCGGTGACGGGATCGGCGTTGATGTGATCCATGAAGCCGTCAGAGTGCTTGAGGCGCTGGCACGGAAACACGGCGGCATTGCCTTTGACTTTCAGAACCTGGAATGGAGCTGCGAATATTACCTCAGAACCGGGCGGATGATGCCGTCCGACGGTTTGAAGATACGGCTGACTGCGATGCCATTCTGCTGGGAGCGGTGGGTTTCCCCGGTGTTCCGGACCACGTTTCTCTGCGCGAACTCCTCCTGCCGATACGGGTGGGGTTTGACCAGTATGTGAATCTCCGTCCGGTGAAGCTGCTGCCGGGATTGAGTTCCCCGATCAAAAACGAGAAGATTGATTTTGTCGTCATCCGGGAAAATTCCGAAGGGGAATATTGCGGCAGGGGCGAGATTCAGAAACCGGATTCGCCGGACGAAACGGTGATCCAGCAGTCCGTGTTCACCCGCAGGGGAACGGAACGGATCATCCGCTATGCGTTTGAATACGCGCGCAGGCATGGGCTGGACAAGGTGATGAGCGCGACGAAATCCAATGCGCTGAACTACTCCATGGTCTTCTGGGACAAGGTCTACCGCGAGGTGTCCGCCGCTTATCCCGGTATGACGGCGTCGCAGATGCACATTGATGCGTTGAGCGGATATTTCATCATGCACCCGGACCGTTTGCAGGTCGTGGTTGCGAGCAATCTTTTCGGAGACATTCTGACGGACCTGGGTTCGGCGATGCTCGGCAGCATCGGCATATCGCCTTCCGCGAATCTCAACCCGGAGGGCAGGTTCCCGAGCATGTTCGAGCCGATTCACGGCTCCGCGCCTGACATCGCGGGCAAAGGCATTGCGAATCCGGTCGGCACCCTGTGGGCGGCGGCGATGATGCTCGAACATCTCGGGCTGAATGCGGAAGCCGGTTTGCTGATGGATGTAGTCACCTCGGTGCTGGCGGCGGGCAGAGTCCGGACTCCCGATATCGGCGGAACATCCACCACGTCCGAAGTTGCGGATGCCGTGATCGAAGCTCTGGAATAGAGTATTCCTGAATTTTCTCCTGCCGGGTATGGCATGTCCGACAGGGGGGATTACATTGCCTGGCGGATGTGGCTCTGGAAAAACCAAAGAGCATATTTTGCCGCATCGGCCTCGTCAGGAAAGGCAAGTTTGCACACTTTGCCATTTGCCAATCTGACCGTCAGATATATGTGATACTTTGGAACACGATTCACGGAATACGGGCTTTTTCTCTCCAGCTTGACCGATTCCACATCGCAGAGCTTGAATCTGCGCCTGATTCCCAGAAATCCCACGCCGTTGAAAAAGGTGCAGATGCCGTCCTGTATCAGTATTTCCCTCTTGCCGAACATTGTATGGACGGCAGCCATCGGCATTGCGATGCCGACCAGAATGAAAGGCGTCAGGAACAACCAGAGAAAGCCGGGAAACGGCTGGTCTATCTTTTCCGGGGTTGCTATGGCGGCGACAATGAAGACCGAAAGCAATGTATCCCAGATCAGGCTGAAAAATATCGGGAAAAAAAGACCGGACATCTCCAATTTCCTGTATTTCAGCCGTATGCTTCTGTAATCGTCATGAATCTGCACTGACGCCGGTTTTTCAGGTGCTTCGGCGGCATTCGATGATACCGGCTCCCCGCGTTTGGAATTTTCCAGCAGGTCATGAAAAGGAAAAATTTTATCGCACAGACTGCAATACGCGATGTCCGTGGAGACGTTGAAATTCTCTTTTTCGATGGCATTGCAGCATTCAGGACAGCGAATCATGGTTGTTTCCCCTGTTTTTATCGGCATTCCTGCTGAAACCGGTGAACCGGTTCCCTCGTAAATAAATATAGGCGGCTGCTGCCGTTTGTCAAGTTGCCGTGCCATATTCAGACGGGAAAAACACGGTTTTAGAATCTGCTTGTTTTTCCCGTTTTTACGCCTGTTTCTGCAACTTTCCGGGAAATATTCAGCATGGACATAAAATGTCCGGCGATTTATGCTATATTACCAGCCATGGCAATTTTTATCACGGGAGGAAATGATGCATATTGTTTTTGCGGTTTTGGCTTTTCTGGCGGGCAGTGTTCTTACTTTTTTCATCATGAGGGCAAAGTCAGCCGGGGAGAGGGGGGAGGCGGATGCTCTGAAATCGCGTCTTGCCGAGGCGGAAACGGTTAAAACGGAGGCGGAATCCTGCCGCGTTGCCGCGGCGAAGGCGCTTGCCACGCTGGAATCTCTGGAAAAGCAGGTACAGCATGAACGGGAACTGGTTTCCGAGGCGCATGAGCGCGAACTTCGGAATTTACGCGAGACTCACGCCGGAGAGGTCGAGGCTCTGCGTGAACGCTTCCGGAATGAACTTGCCGACAAACTGAAGCTCGCGGAGGAGCAGAAGCTCGCACAGTCGAAGGCTTTCGAGACGGAGCGCAATGCTTTGAAAGAGACGTTTGCCGTTCTGGAACAGCAGTTCAAAGAGAATAAGGCGGAAATGGAAAAAAACTGGCAGACGAAGATCGAGCTCCTGAAAGAGGAGTTCAAAACGCTCTCCTCCGAGATCCTCAAAGAGAAGTCGGGGCACCTTGCGGATGTCAACCAGAATCAGCTGTCTGCGCTGCTGAAGCCGTTGCAGGAGAAACTCGGAGACTTCAAAACCGCCGTCGATCAGGCGAAGGAGAAGGGGATTTCCCTGAATTCCGAGTTGAAGGAGCAGATTGCGCATCTGTTGTCCGCGACAAAACAGATCGGAGACAATGCGAACAATCTCGCATCCGCGCTGAAAGGCAACAGCAAGACGCAGGGCAACTGGGGTGAGATGATCCTGGAGGAGATCCTCGTGAATTCCGGGCTGAAAAAGGGAATCCATTACGAATGCCAGGAAACCTTGCGCGACGAGGACGGGAACCCGGTCCAGAACGATAACAACCGCCTGATGCGTCCCGATGTGATCGTGCATTATCCCGACGGCAAGGATGTCATCATAGACAGCAAAGTCAGCCTGAGCGCCTATACCGATTATATGAACGCGGAAAGCGACGAAGACCGGAAGAATGCGCTGGCACGCCATAACCGCAGTGTCCGTTCCCATGTCGATGAGCTGGTCAGGAAGAATTATTCCTCCTACCTTCGGAGACAGCAGCATGAAGCGGTCGATTTCGTCATCATGTTCATTCCGAATGAGGCGTCGCATCAGCTTGCCATGATTCAGGACCCCGGACTCTGGCGCTGGGCATTCGAGCGCAAGGTCATGATCGTCAGCCCGGTGAACCTGATGGCGCTGCTTCAGCTGATTCAGATTGCGTGGACCCGCGCCGATCAGGAGCGCAACCAGCAGAAGATTCTTGATACGGCATCCACCCTGCTGGACCGTCTTTACTCCTTCTATGAACAGTTCGATGACGTCGGAAAGAAACTGGACGGCGCGCGTGACGCCTATCAGAAATCTCTGGACAGGCTCAAGGGCGGCAGCGGCAAGCACAGTGTCGTTCTTTCCGGTGAACAGTTGAAGCATCTCGGCGTCAAAATGAAACGACCGCGCCCGCTTCCTGCGAAATATCAGGACAACGATGTTCTTCAGCTTGAAACGGAAGACGGCTCAGGCGGGGCAAACGGGATTCCGTCGTAATTCATTTCGCCGGGGAGAATATTGACCATTTAAATACCATATTTTTTTCTCTTTGCCCTATTGTCTTTTTCTGCTCCCTGCATATAATAGTCGTCAAGGAGTAATTGCAATGGATGAACCGTTTCATAAAGATACGCTGGAACGCTATGACTCTGATGCCGTCGTGCATGGGAAATCCATAAAATAAAAATGGAAAGCGCTCTATTTTGGAACGCTTTCCATTTTTTGTGCTGATCCGTGTGATTACCAGCCGTAGATCTTGCTGTCGAGATACTGGCGGAGCTGGCTGACGTTGACTCGCTCCTGTGCCATGGTGTCGCGGTCGCGGACCGTGACGGAGTTGTCATTGGCGGATTCAAAGTCATAGGTCAGGCAGAACGGAGTTCCGATTTCATCCTGCCGGCGGTAACGTTTCCCGATGTTTCCGGTCACGTCGAGTTCCGTGCGGTAGAAGCGGCAGATGTCCTTCTGGAGAGCTTCCGCCTGTTCGTTGAGTTTCTTGGAGAGCGGCATCACTGCGACCTGAACCGGTGCGATTCTCGGCGTGATGTGGAGAACGATGCGGACATCCTCCTCCATGCCCTCTTTCTGCGTCGGCGCCTTGTCCTCGTCATAGGCATGGGAGAGTACCGCAAGGAAAGTGCGGTCGAGCCCGACGGATGTTTCAACGCAGGTCGGGAGATATTTCTTGTTGGTGCGCATGTCGAGATATTCCAGATTCTGCTGGGAGAATTCCTGATGTCTGGAAAGGTCCCATGTGCCGCGGTGGTGAATTCCTTCCAGCTCGCCCCAGCCGAAGGGGAATTTGAATTCGATATCGACCGCCGCTTTCGCATAGTGCGCCAGCTTGTCGTGGTCATGGTATTGAAGTTCGTCTTCGCGGAATCCGAGACATTTTTTATAATATTCCATTCGTGCCGCGCGCCAGTATTTGAACCATTCCATGGATTCCTCGTCGCTGCAGAAGAATTCCATCTCCATCTGCGAGAACTCGCGGGAGCGGAACGTGAAGTTGCGGGGCGTGATCTCGTTGCGGAAAGACTTGCCGATCTGCGCAATACCGAACGGAAGCTGTTTTCTCGTGGCGATGCGGACCAGATGGAAGTCCACGAAGATCGGCTGGCATGTTTCGGCACGGAGATAAGCGATATGCTCCTCGTCGAAGACGGGTCCGACATATGTTTTCATCATCAGGTTGAATTCGCGCGGCGGCGTGAGGTTTCTGGA
>DXVA01000177.1:6303-9074 GCA_019408975.1 Lentisphaeria bacterium
TGGAACCGCAGTTGGTGCAGCGGGTCGGGTCGGGCATCTGATCGACACGGAACCGTGTCTTGCAGTCTTTGCAGTCGGTCATGATGTCGCCGAAGCGGTCGATATGTCCGGATGCTTTCCAGACTTTCGGGTGGCAGATGATGGTGGAGTCGAGCCCTACGACATTTTCACGTGTCTCGACCATTTCGTTCCACCAGAGCTGTTCAATGGCTTTTTTCATGGCAATGCCATAAGGTCCATAGTCCCAGAATCCATTGTATCCGCCGTAGATTTCCGAGCTCTGAAACACAAAACCGCGCCGCTTGCAAAGTGTGACGATCTTGTCCATCAGATCGCCTTCCGCATTGATGATAGCCATGATTTTTCCTCTTTTGTTATATTAAATTTCAGTAAAATACATTAAAATGATCAATATAACCTCGTTATTGTTTTTTTTCAATTTCATTCCCGTTCTTATTTCAAGAATATTTTTTCTGCATCCCTGCCGTGAGAACAAGGAACGGCTGATGCGGAAGCGATTTCCGGTCATTTCTTTGATTCCGGCTTGAAAGAATCGCGTTTCAGTGTGATATTAATAGGTTAAAATAAAAACAACCATTTCTGGAGAGACTGCAATATGAGAATGTCGAAAATGCTCGGGCGCCGGATCAAGGAAGATCCCAAGGACGCGAAGACCATCAGCCATAAATATCTTGTGCGCGGCGGATATATCCGTCCCGTGTCCGCCGGCATTTACTCCATTCTCCCGCTCGGAGAACGCATCATCCTCAAAATCGAAAACATCATACGCGAGGAGATGAATAAAATCGACGGGCAGGAGGTCAAAATGCCTGTCGTGCTTCCCGCCGATCTCTGGCAGGAGTCCGGGCGCTATGAGTCCGTCGGACAGGAGCTCCTGCGGTTCAGGGACCGCAATGACAAGCCCATGATTCTCGGTATGACGCATGAAGAAGCGATCGTGCATCTGGTCCGCACGGAAATCACGAGCTATAAACAGCTTCCGATTATGGCGTATCAGATTCAGACGAAATACCGCGATGAAGCGCGGCCGCGTGCCGGGCTGATCCGCGTCCGCGAGTTTACCATGAAGGACGCCTACAGTTTCCATACCTCGCAGGAGTCGCTGGAGGAGTATTATGAGCGCGCCCATGAGGCGTATGTCAATATCTACCGCCGTGTCGGTTTGAAGCATGTGGTTTCGATCAAGGCGAACTCCGGCATGATGGGGGGGAACATTTCCCATGAATTCATGTCTGTTGCTGAATGCGGGGAAGATACGATTTTCCTTTCACCCGACGGCAAAAGCTACAAGGCGAACCGCGAGATCGCGGTTTCCGGGCTGAAATTCGAGAAGAGCGGCGAGGAACTGCCTCTGGAAAAGGTTCATACGCCCGGCTGCAAGACCATCGACGAGGTCGCCGGGTTTCTCGGCGTGAAACCCGAGAACACAGGGAAAGCCGTATTCTACTCGGATGAAAAAGGCAATCTGATCTTTGTATTGATCCGCGGCGATTTCGAGGTCAATGAAAGCAAACTTCAGAATCACCTCGGGCTCCTTGAAATCAATTTTGCGAACGACGAACAGATACGGAAAGCCGGAGCCGTTCCCGGATACGCATCGCCCGTAGGCATCGACCCGTCGAAGGCGAGGATCGTCATCGACAAATCCGTTGCGGGAAGCTCGAATCTGGTGGTCGGGGCGAATGAAGCGGATTACCATTATAAGAACTTCAACTACGGGCGCGATCTGAAGGATGCGGATGTTGTCGACATTGCGATGGTCCGTGACGGCGACCCATGCCCCGTGACGGGCGAGCCGCTCCAGATGAAGCGCGGTATTGAGGTCGGAAATATTTTCCAGCTCGGAACGAAGTATTCCAAGCCGATGCAGTGCAATTACCTGGACAAGGACGGCAAGTCGCACCCGATGATCATGGGGTGCTATGGAATCGGCGTCGGGCGTACGATGGCTTCGGTCGTTGAGGACTCTTATGATGAATACGGACCGATCTGGCCGATGTCGATTGCGCCGTATCACGTGGAAATCTGCGCTCTGAACCCTGACAAGGGCGGCGTGATGGAGGCGTCCGAAGCGCTTTACGGCGAGCTGATGAAGCTGGGCGTGGAGGTGCTGTTTGACGACCGCGGCGAAAAAGCCGGATTCATGTTCAATGACGCGGACCTGATCGGAATACCGTTCCGTGTGATCGTTTCGCCCAAGAGCATGGAGAAGGGTGTCGTGGAATTCAAGCTTCGCGGCTCGCGCGATGCGGAGATGATTCCGCTGGCGGACGCCGCAAAAGTGCTGGCGGAAAGAGTGAAAGACGAACTTGAGAAATATGAATAACAATAACATATCCTGACGGCTCCGGGATGGTTTTTCGGGGCCGGAAGGCGGAAAGGCTGTGTGAAATATGTGGAAATATACACCGAAAGTGATGGATCATTTCCTGAATCCGCGCAATGTCGGAGAGATCAAGGATGCCGATGCCGTGGCGGAAGTCGGCAATGTGAGCTGCGGAGATGCGTTGAAAATCTTCCTGAAGCTCGATGAGGACGGAAGAATCTGCGATGTGAAATTCAAGACCTTCGGATGTGCCAGCGCGATTGCCTCCTCCTCGGCTCTGACGGAGCTGGTGAAAGGAATGACGCTTGACGAAGCCGCAAAGGTGACGAACAAGGAGATCGTAGCCCAGCTCGGAGAACTTCCCGAGGAGAAGATGCACTGTTCCGTCATGGGAATGGAGGCGCTTCAGGCTGCGATTGCCGAC
>DXVA01000178.1:0-4020 GCA_019408975.1 Lentisphaeria bacterium
GCATGGCATTGTCCTTGATCTGGTTTTTCAGTTGAAGAGGTCTCTTGAGGTATTGTGCGAGAAAGGATGTCGCCGGATTTGTGTCATGATGTCGGACAACCCTGCTGCTCTGTTCTCTGTTTATTCGGAGAGACAGGCGGAACTGGACCCGGGGGTGGACCCGGAAAAATTTTATCTTGTTTCTCCGTCGATTACAGACGGCCGGAAGCACGTGGCATCCATTCTTGCCATGCCGGAGGAGAAACGCCCG
Source organism: Lentisphaeria bacterium (assembly GCA_019408975.1). Lineage (GTDB taxonomy): Bacteria > Verrucomicrobiota > Lentisphaeria > Victivallales > UBA1829 > UBA11452. The sequence continues at coordinate 251 of DXVA01000178.1, forward strand.
GACGGATTTGTTTTTTTGGATGAATATATCGGCATGGACTTCTGGACGGCGATGAAATACGTGGAACCCGGCTATCGCCCCTGGATCGTTTCGTCCAGAAGCCCGCAGGTTCCGGTTCCGTGTATTGATGACAATATCATATTCTTTCAGAAAGACATTGAGCAATTGGCGGCTATGGCAGTGGAACATCTGTTGCGCCAATTGCGCGGCGACCCTGCGGAGCGACGGGAAATCTATCGTTGCGGAATGGAATTTGCTCCGCCGTATCTGGACAGTAAAATATTTTTTCAACAGCAAAGACTAAAACAATAAGAAAGGATTTGGCGGATGAAAAGAATAAAATTCACTTTGATAGAGCTGCTTATGAGGAAAAGTTGTAAAATTGGTATTTCATTCCGTCAGCAGGACAGGGCAAAACGTTGCCAGTCCCCAGATCCTGCTTCTTCTTTCTTCATTCAATTGTTGAATTGTTCGATTGTTCAAATGTTCAAATGTTTCCCCGTTCCTTCTTACTTCAGAGTTCCCTGTTCTTCTGTTCTTACTTCCAGGGGGAAAATGAAAATTTTCACCCTTATAGAGCTCCTCATTGTAATTGCGATCATCGCAATTCTGGCTGGGATGCTGCTGCCTGCGTTGAATGCTGCAAGGGAAAAAGCGCGGAGCATCAGCTGCACCGGCAACATGCGGCAGGTAGGCATGGGGCATACCTTGTACCAGAATGATTTTAATGGCAGTTATGTGCCGATGTCGGATGCGACTTACACAAATAGCTGGGACGGCGACAGCATCAAACCCTGGGCATGGCAGTTTTTCAACCTGGGGTATATCACTTCTCCGAAACCCTATTACTGCCCTACTCTCTGGTCGGTTTATACGCTGCCGCAGATCAAAGGCGGTTCCGATTCTATTTTCAATACCTGCAAAACAAGTGAAGCTGTATGGCGGCTGGTTGGTTATTCCTATAACGGTTATTTCGGCGGCTGGGTAGGCGTAAATGAAACCTATTCCGGCATCAGCCGGATTGCGAAAAACAACAAGGTCAAACATCCTGCGAGAAAACCTGTTCTGATGGAATCACTGGCATCTGGCGGTTTGCTTGCAACGACACATTTATATTCTCTGCATATCTTCAACGGAGGCTTTCACGGCACTTACAACACCAGTGCCGTCTGGGCGAATTTTGTTTCCCCGCATGGCAGGAGAAATATTGCGGATTATAAGGTTCCCGGCGGAAATGGGAATATCGTCTGGGCTGACGGTCACGTATCCTCAATGAGATGGGCAAACTATCAGCCGGGGCAGTGGGTGAACTGGCACTATTTCCTTCCGGAACCGTATCCGGGATGTGAGAATGAGTATCTTCAGAGGACATATTGAAACATAATATAAAGAGAAAGGTAGACATGAGATGAAAAAATGGTGTATGCCGGTATTATTGTCCTGTTTGGTTCTGACTGCGGCGGAACCGGAGATTTATTTTTCATTCGACCGTTCCGCCAGAGCTGATTTCGGCGGGGGTGCAGATGCCCGCCAGGAAATCGCAGGCACGGGAAACGAGCAGGGGGTGATTGGAAATCTGATTCGCGGAACCGATAAAACACCGGATAAAATACTGACCGACGGCATTGCCGGAAAGGCATTGCGGATCGGCAACAGCAGTGACGGCAAAGCGAAGCAGACATGGGAATACAAACCTTTTACGCCTATTTCCGCAGCCGAAGGCAGTATCTCATTCTGGATTCGCCCCGTGGACTGGGTGCCTGCGGAGAGAAATTTTCACCATTTTTTCGGGGCTTTCAGCAAAACGGAACGGATTCTCATCTATAATTACTTGGATAATCAGCAACTGATATTCCGCTTCGGCAGTCTTGCCGCAGGCGCCCCCAGTACCGGCTTGCAGGCGGATATTTCCAAATGGGAAAAGAATACCTGGCATCATGTCTGTGCTGTCTGGGATGCCAAAACGGCAGAACTCTATATCGACGGCCGGAAATCTGCGGAAGCTCCGCGCAAGAATCCGCCTGCGACGCCTTTCACCCGGTTTCAACTGGGGGAATACTGGAGCGGCAATCCGGGGAGCAGTTCTCTTGATGAGTTGAAAATTTATAAAAAACGCCTTTCCTCACAGGAAGTCCGTGAGGAATACCTGCGCCATGCGGGCCAGGCAACAACAGGTTCGGCTCCGGTTCAGCTTGGAGTTGGGGCCGGAACTGCAACCGTGGATGGAGTCATCGCTCCCGGTGAATACGCGATTGCAGTTTCCGGAATGAACAATTCCATGAATGCGCCGGTGCAGTACTCCCACAGACAGTCACGGTGTTTTCTCTCCTGGGATGCGGAAAATCTTTATGCCGCGATGGAGTCCCCCGCAGAAAACGGGCTCAAATGCACACACAAAGGACGTGACGCAAACCTTTGGGAAGATGACGCGGTGGAGCTTTTTTTTTCTGAATTCGACGGCAGAAAAGATGCCTGGCAGTTCATATTCAACAGCGGAAAAGGGTTTTATGACTCCAAAAACCGCAAGGCGGACTGGCAGAGCAGCGGAGTCCGTTTTGCTTCAGGCGTGAAAAACGGGGTGTGGATCTTTGAGTGTGCCATTCCATGGAAAAATTTCGGATTCTCTCCGGCTGCGGGAAAGGATTTCCGCATCAATTTCTGCCGCGATTTTGCAAAAAACAATGAGTGGACCTGTCTGGCTCCCGGTGATTATTTCGCCGTTCCCGCCTATGCGAAAGTCACCTTGCTTCCTGATGCTCCACATCTGGACCTGGCACAGTTCGGCGCACTGTATGACGGTACGATTCAGAGCCGGATGACTCTCAGGGGCGGACAGGACGATACAGTCAAAGCCAGGCTCTCCGTGAAAGCCAGCATTTTTCCTTTTAATTTTGAAAAAACATTTGTTCTGGCAAACGGCAGCGGGCAGACGACGGATATTGCGGGCAGGGTTCCGGATAACGGCAACCTGGAGATCCTGATCAGATCTGACAAATACGGTGTCCTTTATAAGAACCAGATTACATATAAAACACTGCTTCCTGTCCGTCTGACGTGCATCCGGACGGACATCCCGAATCAGACTCTGGTCATGGAGGTGGAAAATGCCCGTCTGCAATGCGGGAAGAACCAACTCCGTGTCATCATGGAAGATGCCAGAAGCAGCAAAAAAGTATATGAGCGGACCATTTCCATTCCCGATGATGTCCTGAAAGCGGAACTGGAATACCCGATTCAGTCTCTGCCGGACGGGGAATATATCCTGCGTTATGCTTTCCTTGCTCAGGATGGACGGGAACTTTTCAAGGATTATGAAGGATACGCAAAATATCCGGCTGTCCGCCCGTGGACAGACTGTAAATACGGACTTGATGACGTGGTGCCACCCCCGTGGACTGTACCGGAAGCCTCGGATAACTCTTTCAGCTGCTGGGGACGTAAATTCCTGTTCGGGGGACAGGGCATGATTACCTCCATGTCTTCCCTCGGCAGGGAACTGCTGGCTGCACCGGTGCAGTTGAAATGGAACGGCGCTCCGGTAATATTTCATTCTTCGATCAGAAAGCGCGGCAAAGGTTATACCGATTATGTCTTAGTCCCCGCAGACAGGAAAATTCCCGTCGGGATGATCATCCGCGCGGAATTTGACGGTCTGCTCTGGTTTACTGTGAACCTCCGTCCGGGGGGAGAACCGCTCCGTTCTCTGGCGCTGGAAATCCCGCTGAAACGTGAAAACGTCACCGGTTTCGACGACTGTTTTTCCATCATAG
>DXVA01000178.1:4030-9028 GCA_019408975.1 Lentisphaeria bacterium
TAGAGAAGAAAGATCTGCTCAGAGCCGGAAACGGCATGTTCCATGTGAATCCCGTTGAAAGGCCTTATTTCTGGTGCGGCGGCGATGATGTGGGGCTGATGGGCGGGTCCGATACGCGCCGCGGCTGGCATCTGCGCGACAAGGCAAAAGGATTGCAGGTCGTGCATCAGGACAAAACACTTACTCTCAACTTGAATCTGATAGATACTCCGCTGCTGCTGAAAGCGCCGCGCAGTCTGGAATTTTATCTTCAGCCGACACCGGTCAAACCGAAAAATATGGAAATGCGCGGGCTCCGTGTCCGTGAAAACATGATCTGCTGGGGGGAATATGTCACTCTTTACTTTGCGCACAAGCGTCCGGGAAAGTTCAGCGAACGCCATCTGAAATATTTCCGGGAGCAGCAGGAAAAACATGGCAAACGGGTATTCTATTACAATGCTCCGAAAGGCGCATCCCCGGTATCTCCCGAATGGAACTACTTCGGCATGGAATGGCATTGCTCCCCGCCCCGGCTGGGAGAATACATGCGGGATGCCCAGACTCCGAACCGTGCGGCACGCAACATGTATCTTTCCACATTTGCCTGCCTTAACAGCAAGGATTTCTTTGATTACAAGCTGGATTCGATCGGCGGATTCCTGCAAAATCCGGAATACAAGGTGAGAGACCTTTATTTCGATCTGACCTGGCCGCGCCCCTGCGCCAATCCGGTTCACGGATGCCAGTGGACTGATGAATTCGGTTACAGGCACCGTGACGGAGACTTGAAGCAACTGCGTCTTCTGCTGAAGCGGCTTTATATCCAGATGAAACAGAAGGATGCGACCGCTTTGTTCTGCGGACATACGATCTCCACCCGGCTCCCGTCCGATGTATTTTTTGACAGTCTGCTGGTTGGAGAACTGTACGACCGCCACATTCTCAATGGCCCCAGCTATTACAACGTGTTGACTCCGGACCTGATGCGGATCGCCTATGCGTCAAGGAACATCGAGATGGAAATCAGTTTGATTCCGCAGTTTGAACGTGCTTTACAGTTGTTTGCGCCGGACCGTTATGCGAAATTGAATCCTGCGGAACCGGAAATGGACCGTGCAATCTGCCATTTCCTCGGTTATATGCTGGTGCATGACCTCGGAAGCAGGCCGACGACAAAGAACAATGCGAGGATGAAAGAATTTTATGCGGCGCGTGACCGTATTGCGGGACGTTCCGGCACTTACGCTTTTCACCCATACTGGGAAGAAAAAAACTCTCCTGTAAAACCGTCCTTTTTCGGAAAATACTGCATGGTCAGCTGTTTTTCCAATCCGGGCAAACTTACTATTGCGGCACTGAACGATTCCGATAAGACGGAAACCTTTGATCTGTCAGTCGACACTGCCGGACTCGGGCTGAAAAAGGATATCACAGGCATGGAATTGATCTCCAATCGGAAAGTGGAAATAAAAAACGGGAAACTTACTTCTGTGATTGGGCCGCGCGGATTACGGATTTTTGTTTTTGACTGATGAAAAATACGGTTGTCCGCGGGAATGGGTTCTGTTTTTTTCTCTGCCGGGAAAAAGCGGAACCGTATGAATGAAAGCAGAGTCAGACTCTGTTCATGCGATTGCCTTTTCAGGTGTTGATGCTATATTGTTTTCATGAAAAACATACAGGAATGATATGAAAGAATCAGACGGAGCAGGAATGAAAATTCAGTTTATCGGGACCGGAGCCGCAGACTTTGACTGGTCGGAATATGGAAAACCCGGAGTTCTGGGCAGTACATCAACACTGTTGGATGACCATGTCCTGATTGACTGCGGTCCGACGGTTCCGGCTGCATTGGAAAAATTCAATGCCGATGCGGCAGAAATCACCGATATTGTGATTACGCATAACCACAGCGACCATTTCGACATGGAGTCCGTGAAGAAAATTGCCGGAGGCGGAAAAATCCGCCTGTTCGGTTCTCCGCAGGTGTGCGCCGAGGCAGAGATTTGCTGTGAGGTGCATCCGGTTTCATACGGATGCCGTTTTCAGGTTGCCGGATTCGATTTCCTGGCATTGCCGGCAAATCATGCGGTGGAAGATCCTTATGAAGATACTTTTCTGTATGTGATTTCCGGCGGGGGGCGGACTTTGCTTTATGCGTTGGATACCGCCTGGTTTTCATCCCGGGCAAAGCGTTTTCTCGGGACAAGTTATCTGGACGGCATCATCTGGGATGCGACGATGTCGGAAGCAGGGGACTGGAGGGTATTTGACCACAGCGATCCGGCTATGTTCCGGATGATCAGGAAAACGCTTGCGCAAAGCCGTAACATTGATGAAAAGACCAGAATATGGTTCAATCATCGGGCGAGAACGCTTTGGCCGGAAGATCCCGCAGAGCAGGAAAAGATTGCCGTTCGCGAAAATGTCGAACTGGCGCACGAAGGTGAAATCGTTATCTTATGAACTGAACTTTTGCCGTTTGCGCATTGCCTGAATCCATTCCTGCCGCAGCGGATTCCTGTTCCGGCGGATTTTCCCGGATTCCGCCTTGAAAAGGCGGAGTTGAAACTGTAATGTATCGGAATCGGCGGGAAAAGTGATTGGAACAGGAAGAGAAGGCGGTTCATGGCGTTGTTTCCGGATTTTTTCAGAAAAGGTTGGCATGTGCCGGCAGGATTGTCTGCCGCGGCCCTCTTTTACAATCCCGAACTGCTGGTACACTCCGTGAAGCCGCACTATATGCTGGCGGTCTCCGCAGGCAGCGTGGGGTTCCTTGCGCTGGCATTGATGCTTTTCGATTTCGGAAAGCTTGCCGGAGCCGTGGCGTCCATGATGCGGGAGGCGCAGCTGGCGCTTGGCGGATTTTTCTGTATCGCCGCCGGGCACTTTTTTCTGAACGGGCGCTATCCTTTTGACGCGCTGGGTGAAAGCCTGGTCTGGATTCTCCTGCCGCTGTCTGCGTATGTTTATTATGATGCATTCCGTTTTTTTCTGCCGCGTATTCTCGCACTGCTCGGCTTGTGGGATTTGACCATATCCGGCATTCAATACCATTCCGGCGCCATGATATTCGGAATTGCCGGCAATACGAACTGGAATGCACTTCTTCTTCTGGTTACTCTGCCGTTTCTCGCATGGCATCTGGCGGGATTGCTGCGGAGGTTCCGCTTTCCCGCGCTGCCGTCGTTCCTTGCCGCTGGTGCTGTTCTCGGATACGGGCTCTGGATATTTGCCGCGTGCGCCTCGCGCGGAGCCGCAGTTGCCCTGGGGTTGACCGGACTGATTTTCCTTGCCATGCACCTGACCTCCCGCGGACGGCGCCATCTGCGTTATTCTCTGCTTGCCGTTCTTCTGCTCGGGGGGCTTTACATGATCGGCCCCGGTTCGGATGCTGTCCGCAGGATCGCGGAACAGGAGGATCGTCTTGTTTTTTATCGTGCGACTCTTGGGCTGATTGCTGAAAACCCGGTTTTCGGCGTCGGGGGTGTCTCTTTCGAGAATGAGTTCGTCCGTTTCAAACCGGAGGATTATTTTACCAGAAAGCAGAATGCGCCGAGAACCAATCACCCTCACAATGATGTATTGTTCATGATGGCTTCCTTCGGTATTCCCGGCTGGCTTGCATGGGCGTGGCTTGTTCTGTATCCTTTGTATGGGATCTTCAAGGGCGGCGCAGGGCGGCTTTCCGGTGAGAGGAAGCTTCTGCTTTTCGCATTTCTGTGCCTGCTGTTTCATGCCCAGCTGGATCTGATTTTCGTCGTCTGGCCCGTGAACCTGATTGCCCTGTGGATTCTCGGGCTTTTCTGGAGAGATGCGTTCCGGGAGGAACAGGTTCCCGCCGGACTGCGGCATCCGGCTGTCTGGCGCATGGCTGCATGTTCCGCTGGTATCGTGATCCTGTTCTGGACAACGCTTTCCATTGCCCGTTCCGCTTATGCGTCCCGCACGGCAAATGCGATTCATGATCCCGGGATGAGATTGTCGGAGAAACTTAAACGGATCAGCCGTTCTCTCCGCCTTGCCCCGCATGAATATAAGCCGAACTATGCCTTGATGATTGCCGCCGGAAAACTGGGCGCGCCGGAGCTGGCGCTTGCCGCGGCGGATGGTTTGATCGGTTCCTATATTGAGAATTATGCGCATGTTTACGGATACCGCGGCGGCGCGCTGGTAAAACTCGGACGTTATGACGAGGCATTCGAGGCGTATCTGAAAGAGGCGGAAAATTACCCGTTGAGCATGATTCCTGTCTACAATCTTGCGAGTATCTCCAAATTGTCCGGGCACCCTGAACGGATTCCGAAAATAGAGGAGGAACTGTTCCGCCGGATGAAAATCCGGAATGTGACTCCTGCGCAGATTCCGCTGATTCTGAAAAATCCCGATTATGACCGGGCTCCCTGGGATATCCCTGTCAAATACGGCGGTTCCGGCGGTTATCCGGAAAAACGGTAAATCCGGTTGCGGGTTAAAAAAGCAGGGCTCGTTTTCCGACCTTTCGGGCGGTTTTGATATGGAAAAATGCAGCGCATTCTTCCCGGGTTAAAGGCTTTGCTCTTGTCGTGGTTCAGTGCCGATGCACACTGGTCGTGCATAGCGCGAATTCTCTGCCCGGAACGGTCAAAACCGCTCAACGGCGAGAACTTTTCTGTTGGAAAAGTCCAAAAGCTCCGGCATTTTCCTGTGGTCACGCATTTCCGGCGGCTCTCGAAGCTTCGCTTCCCGTCCTTGAGCTGTTGGAACCGCTGCCGTGGAGACGATCAACGTATGCAGTTGAATCGCAGCGGGTCAGCGACCTGCACCATACAATTTGGGGCTTTCGACATTGTTCCCGCTTTTCCGATACCCGTATGCTTTGCATCGGAGCAGTTCATTTCAAACATTTTTCCGTCAATATTCCATAAATAAAAATACGGGAAAACTATTTTTCGCGCTGTTTTCATGAAAACACTCTGGATTTATCCTTGATTCCGTCTATATTAACTGCAAAATATGGAAAACAAAATAAGGATT
>DXVA01000179.1 GCA_019408975.1 Lentisphaeria bacterium
AACCAGTCAGCATTGAGTCCCTGAAGGCGCTGAAGAGTACCCTTGCGGTCCGTGCAAAGATCGCATCCGCTCTCCGGCGCGCTTTTGAAGCAGCCGCTTTCATCGAAACGGAAACTCCGGTCGGGATTTTTGCTCCTGCCGCCGAGGAATACATCGAAGCTCCGAAAGCGGCTTCTTTCTTTCTGCGCACCTCTCCCGAGCTCCAGATGAAGCGTCTGCTCGCCGCCGGAATGGAACGGATTTACCAGCTCGGTCCGTGTTTCCGCGCCGGAGAAAACGGGCGCAGACACCGTCCGGAATTCACGATGCTTGAGTATTACATGACCGGTGCGGACTATCTGGAGCTTCTGGATTTCACCAAAGGGTTCATTGCTTCCATCTGCAACGAGCTTTACGGTTCGCATCGTTTCCGGTTCGGGGAAGATACGATCGACATCGACAAGCTGGAGATCATTCCGGTACGCGAGGCTTTCCGCAGGTTTGCAGGGGAAGACGCCGACCGCTGCGCGGAAGAAGACGCCCGTTTCGAGTTCGTCCTTGTGGACAGAATCGAACCCGCTCTGCCGAAAGACCGTCCCTGCGTCCTGATGGATTATCCGGTTCGTTTCGGTGCGTTTGCCCGTCCGAAGGCATCCGACCCCACGCTCGCGGAACGCTGGGAAATTTATATGGGCGGGCTGGAACTCGCCAATGCTTACGGCGAACTGATCGATCCGCAGATTCAGCGTACCCGCTTCAAACAGTTTGCAGAAACCCGCAGAAAAATGAATCTGGCGGAATATCCCGAACCAATCGCTTTTCTGGAAGCAATCGACGCGGGCATCCCTCCCTGCGCAGGAGCCGCACTCGGGTTCGACCGTCTCGTGATGCTTCTCGCAGACAAACAGAACATCTCGGAAGTCGCTTTCCCCATCGACTCATGAACGCGAGATTGCAAGATTGCGAGACTTAAATCAGATTGCGAGACTTAAATCAGATTGCGAGACTTAAATCAGATTGCGAGACTTTCTGATCACTAACCACTGACCACTAACCACTAACCACTAACCACTAATCACTGACCACTAACCACTAACCACTAACCACTAATCACTAACCACTGATCACTGACCACTGACCACTGAATCATATCAAATATTCCCTGACTTTCTCAATCGCCATTTTGAGTTCCTTTCGAAAAAATTTCACTGCTGTTCCGCAACCCTCAGCGCGAGAAGCGCATAAGCGGTCACGAGTTCAGGCATGGACTCCATCCAGCGCCCAGATTTTTCATTGATCCAGCTTCCGTTTTCCTGCTGGGATGCAGACAGTTTTTTCTTCAGATCGGCACGCCAGTCATGCTTTTTTCCGTCGGGAGTCACGACAATATTCTCTCCGAGCGCGGAATTCGCCTTGGCAAAAGTCTGGAGATAATAGAACAATCCATTCGCGCCGACTCCGGGATTCTCATCGACGGTATAATGCTTTGCCGCCCATGCCGCTGCGGCTTTTACGCGCGGGTCGTCTTTCTTCACCTTTGCATAAATCATGCTTTTGAGTCCGGCGTACGTCATGCTTCCATAGGAACGAAGTGTCTGCGGAAGCCCCGTCTTCATATCATGCGACGCGTTTTCGTCCAGCCGGTAAATGAAGCCGCCGTAATTCGGGTCGTTCCGATCGGAGACAACCCATACCTCTTTGTTTGTCTCCGGCAGATGCTGGACTTTACTCAGAAAACTGTCGAGTTTCTCCCATGCGAGATCAGCTTTCTTCGTATCTCCGGACGACTTCGCTTCAGGTTCACGATCCAGATGATCTGTCAGGTAAAGCGCCTCTGCAACCCATTGCGTATTGGAAAGATCGACATGCGCCGCGCCGCGCGGATCGGGGCCGTAGCCGAAACCGCCGTAATTCAAAGACTCGGGGTCGCTGTTCTGCAAGCTCAAAAGCCATTTGCGGGCATTGCGCATGACGGTTTCATCCTCCCTGCGGTTCATCGTTGCCAGCGCAGCCAACGCAATCGCCGTCGTATAAGTCGGATACTCCCGCCTGCGTCCGGCAAGCCAGATCGAACCGTCTTTCTGAACATGTTTCAACAGATAGGCGCGTCCCTTTTCCACGGCATCCCCATGAGTGCCGTTCAACGCCATGCAGACCAGCCCCGTGATTGCAGGATGGCGCCCCCATGAACCGTCTTTCCCCTGCCGGGCGAGCAGATAAGCAGCACCTTTCCGAAATGTCCGGTCTTCCGCAGAACAAACGGCGGCAATGCCCAGAACCAGGCACAGCAGCATTTTTTTCATCGTCATATTCCTCCATATTTTCTGATAAGTTTCCATAAAAATACCGTTTCTCACTCCTCATTGCCGCAGTCAAAAAATTTTCGCCTCATCTGAAGCAGAGCGGGAATCAGGGTTCCGGCAAAACATACACCGAGCACAATCAGGCAGCCGGCCGCGACCCGTCCCCACGGAATCGAAAAGTTCCATCCCATCCCGCCGAAAAAGCTCAGGCTCGAAGCCATCTGCGCACTGCATACGCCGGAAAAAATCCCGAACAGAAGACTCACAGCCGATGCAACCGTCCCGATCAGCAGAAATTCCGCAATCACGAGCCGGACAGCCCCGAAAGCGGACAATCCGGCCATACGCATGATCCGAAGTTCGCGGCGGCGCGCATGAACCGCGCCGAATGCCGCAGAAGCCACGGCAAGCGTCGTCGCCCCCAAAATCACCAGCGGCAGATTCAGCATCCCGTTGACAACCTGTTCCGTTCGGTTCAGAATTGAATGTTTCAGGAAACTGCGCGATACAAGTTTGACGTATTCCTGTGAAATCTCCCCCTCGCCTCCGCCCGCGATATGGTATTTTTCACCGCGATTCTGTGCGGCAAGCGCGGTAAGTTCCCTGCGAAGTTTCTTTTCCGGTACATCCCCGTTCAGGTTCATCCAGATGAAATTCACGCGGTTCAGGTTGAAATTGCGCGCAATGTTGCCGTAGCTTCCGAACAGCATGGCGGCAGTGCGCGATTCGTGCCGGCGCGTACCGGACATCTTGGAAAACCAGTGCCAGCCTTTGAACTCAATTACGCCCGCCGCGGTATAGCGGAGACGTGTTTCCGGCGCATCCGGCGGAATCACCTCGAAGGAATCGCCGCTCCGCAGTCCGGTCACAAGCGCGAAATGTGCCGGGATCAGACAGTAATTCCCTCCGGTTTTCAGCAGTCTCAACGCACTCTCCCTGTCCGGTTCCAGATAAACAAACGGCAGAAGCGCATCCGCCCCTTCATACGCGGCATGAACGTCCAGCCCCATAAAAACCACATTGTCCTGCCTCACCACATTCTTCATTGACCGGCTTCCGGTCAAATCCCCGGCAAGCTTCACCTGCTCGACAGCAACCGGAAGCGCTTTCTCCACGCCGGCAAACTTCTCAACCCGCGCCATGTCGCCATTTTTCAATCCGCCGGGAACAATCAAGGCAAACAGATCCGGCATCCACTCCCCCGGCAGAAACGGCAGCAGAAGCGATGCGCTCCAGATCACGATCATCATATAAAAACCGAGCCCTGCGGAAAGAGCGGCAGTCAGCAGCGCGCCGCGCTTGAAACCGGCATCCAGCTGCGAACGGAACAAAAGCGGATTCAAGCGGAACGCAAAGGCGAACATTCCGCGCAGACATTGCCCGCCCCATCGAAGAAACTGCGGCGTCATCAGCAGGAATGCCGCAACCTGAACGGGGCATCCGGCGAAACCGTAAAGAACGATCCGCAGATTTTCCGGTATCGCAGGCAGGAACACGATCAGCGGATTCACAGGAAGCAGCAGAATGCCGGCATGAAACAGGACGCGAATCCTTTTTGCGGAAATTGCAGGTTCCTGCTTTGCAAAAATATCCATCGGCATGACGGACGCCGCGCGCAGAGCGGGAAACAAAGCCGCGCCGAGGGTTGCAATACATGAAAAAATCCCGCTTACCGCAATGCTCCAGAATCCGATATGGAGCGGCAGATTCCAGAGCTTCAGCAGAACAGTCCCGACGGAAAGGCCGCAAACCCAGCCGGAAAGCGCAAAAAGCAACGCCTCGAAAAACAGGATCAGGAAAAGCTGTCTCCGCGTAAAGCCCGTCATGCGGAGCATCGCAAAATGCCGCCGCTGTTCATCCACTTCCATATTCAAAATCGAAAATACAATGAAAAAAGCGACCAGCAGACTCACGCTTCCGGCGGAAAAGACCTGCATTCGTGCACTGCCCGCGCTCGCACTGTCATGCAGGGCACTCCGGATATTTTCCCTGGAAAAGCACATGACATGCGCAGACTCCAGACGCTTCATCCAATGTTCCAGCGGTATTTTCTGGCGCAGGGACGCATAAGCAATCTCAAGCCTGCCGCCGGCGCATTTCCGTGCATCGTCAAGCGAGACATAAATTGCGCGCGACGGCGGCGGACGCAGCAGATCCGAATCCGAGATCGCCGAAAAACGTTTCCCCGCAGGATTTTCGGCAATGATCCCGACCAGCCTGAAACTGTAAAATCCGGCGGCGGAACGTATCCGGATTACCGTTCCGGTTTTCCAGCGGCGGCGGACAGCGGTCTGCACATCCGCGATAGCCTCGCCCTCCTTTCCGGAAAGCCATCGCCCCGCAACCATTTCCAGCGGCGCATCCACGGCATCCGTCCCGACCAGCGATGGAGTGCGCCGGGGCAGCCCATACATCGGCGGCGGCGTCTCCGATCCTTTTTTCCCGGCAAGATTCACATCCACGGGAGCAAAAACGGCAAGAGACGCTACCGCGGAATCCCGCTTCAACTCCGCCAGAAGCCCTGCGTTCAGACTGCTTGCGGCAGTTCTGCGGGGAAAGAGCAGCAGATCGGCATTGCTGACCATGGCGGCGGCGTCACGGTCCGCATTCGCCATAAGGGTATCGTAACCGGCGGCAAACCAGAGCGCGATGCAAACAGTCACAGTGATCGTCAGGAGCACAAGACAAAGGCGCAGCGGAGCACGGCGCAGACGCAGGTATGCCAGATAAAACGCGGTTCTCATTCCGCACTCTCCAGTATCCGGTGATACTCTGCGGAAAGAGCATCCACGGAAAGTCCCGCAGTATCTGCAATCTCCCCGGCAAAAGCGCCGTCTTTCAATACAAGCACATGTTTCGCGGCAAGCGCGACCGACGGCTCGTGTGTCACCATGATGACCGTACGTGTTTTCTCACTGCAAAGCTCCTTGAGAATTCCGCAAAGTTCACCTCCCGCCGCCGAATCCAGACTTCCCGTCGGTTCATCGGCAAGAATCAGCGCCGGTTCCGGCAGAAGCGCCCGCGCGATTGCCGCACGCTGCTGCTCCCCGCCGCTTAACGACAATGGGAAACGGCACAGTTTGTCCGCGATGCCGAGCCGTTCCGCAAGCCCGCGGTAAAGCTCCATGTCCGGGCTGAAATTGCCGGCAAGGAGCGGCAGCATGATATTTTCGCCAACAGTCAGATTCGGGATCAGGTTGAACGACTGGAACACGAGACCGATCTTTCTCCTGCGCAGTTCGCTCAACGCGGAATCTCCCATTCCGTCCAGAGAAACACCGTCCACGGCAATCTTTCCGCCATCAGTCGAGATCAATCCGGCGGCGGCATGGAGAAGCGTGCTTTTCCCGGAGCCGCTCGGACCCATGACCGCAAGGAAATCCCCCTGTTCCACGCAAAGGGAAAGGGAACGCAGAACCTCACGCCCGGAATAACGTTTCACCACATGTTCCATTTTCAACGGCGGATTCGACATGGCACCCTCCTTAATGATATGATACATGCGGGGATTCGGCGACGGTGCCGCGCCCCGCGGCGATATTGTCCGGACGCGGTCCGAACGGGTAATGCATGAAATTGGCGAAGTTGCTGACAGCGCCTGCAAAACGGTGCCCCTCGTCAACCGTCTTCACGAGAATGCGCATATCCCCGACATGACCGTCCATATAGGCGATGTTCGATGTGCCTCCGGGATGCCGGAAAACAAAATTGTTCATTGTGGAATACCCGGTTTTGGCTCCGGCAAGCACTGGCGGCGAATCCATGAAATCCGAATCGGATACCGCTTCTTCCGCCTGATAATCCAGCCACAGGGCGCGCTTTGAAGCCGGATATTTCTCCATATACGGCAGATCGACGCGCCGCCATGCACTGACAACCCCGTCGGAGCTCGGCATCTGTGTATCGGAAAGGTTGGAGGCGGAACCGCCGAGGCTGACTTTGAGATACGTATTTTCCGCAGTTCTCCAGCGCGGCACCCTGCGCAGGGCTTCCGTGGCGGCATCTCCGGGACAGCGGGCGATTTTTTCCGGCATCACGTTCCCTCCGCCGAAATACCGGACAAACGCGCTCTCAGGCTCCAGATAATGCCTTACGTCGGGGTAGTAACCGCCGTAATCGGCCACATACGCAGAAGATGCGAGAGAGTACTGTTTCAGCAGATTCATGCAGGCTGTCTTTTTTCCTCCGGCGCGCGCGGCGGACAGTGCGGGAAAAAGAAGCCCCGCAAGAATTGCAATGACAGCTGCAACGATCAACATTTCCAACAGTGTAAAATTTTTCTTCATCACACTCCGCTTCCGTTTTCAGGTAGTCTACCATTTTTTCCCGATAAATACAAGACACGATTTCCGCTTTTCTTCAAAAAAATGAGGCTAATTATTGAGTTCAAGATTTCCATCCGGCAGAAAGAAATCACCCGAGCGCCCATTCTGCAGGCAGGAATCTTCCGATTCGCGGTTGACAAACACCGGATTCCGTGGTATTTTCCCGAATCAGATGCGAGCCGATCGGCTCAGACCAAATAACAAAGGATGATTTTATGCAAAACGACACATGCCTTCAGGAACTCTATTCTTTGATCGAAGAGAAACATGCACAATGGGCGGAGCTCTCGAAAGCCGTCTGGAACCATCCGGAACTGGCATACGGGGAAGTCTTCGCATGCGGACGGCAGGTCCAGCTGCTGCGGGAACTCGGTTTTCAGGTCACCACGCCTTACTGCGGAATCGAAACAGCCTACCGGGCGGACTACGGCGAAGGCAGTCCGGCATTCGCATTTGTCGCGGAATATGACGCCCTGCCGAAACTGGGGCACGGATGCGGGCATAATCTCATCTGCACGGCGGCAGTCGCGGCGGCTTATGCAACGAAAACCCTGTTTGAAAAATACAGCCTGCCCGGGCATATCGTCCTGCTCGGAACACCTGCCGAGGAATCCGGCGGGGGCAAAGTCAGAATGCTTGAAAAAAACTGTCTCGACGGTATCGACGCGACAATGATGGTCCATCCGTCATGGCGCACCACACCGGACACCGGTTCCACGGCGATCCGGCGTTTTGAAGTGGAATTCTTCGGCAAAGCGGCGCACGCGGCAGGCTCTCCGGAACTGGGGCTCAACGCCCTCGACGCGGTTCTTCTGCTCTTCAACGCACTGAATGCATGGAGACAGCAGCTGCCGGAAACAGCGCGCCTGCATGGAATCATCGTAAACGGCGGCGAAGCCCCGAATATCATTCCCGACTACGCAAAATGCCGTTTCTATCTGCGATCCACCGATGAAGAATGGATCGAAAAAATGGAACGCCGCTTCCATGATATGATCCGCGGCGCGGAACTCATGACCGGAACCAGCAGCAAAACGTCGCAATTCAACGTGCCTTATATGAGCCGCAAGCCCAATGCGGAACTGAACAGGGTCTATGTCGATGCGGCGGAAGAGCTCGGCTTGAATCCGGTCATACCGAAACGCGCGGGACGCGGCTCCTCCGATTTCGGGAATTTTTCCCGCAAAGCACCGGGCATTCACCCCTATTTCGGCATCGCGGACCATGAAATCGCCGGACATTAACGGACTTCGCAAAAGCGGCGGAAACCGAATACGGGCTGAATCAGGCGTTGAAAGCGGCGGCGGCAATGGCAAAAACCGGATTCCGTTTCCTGACGGATGAAGAATTCCGCAGGAAAGTCAAAGCGGAATTTGAAGAAACGGAAAAGCGGAACGCCTGAAAAACGGGAAAAGCAGCGGATGAACGGGGATTTTCCGTTCATCCGTTCGCCCCTACTCTTTCAGGAACAGCTCCAAAACCAGGGCGGAAAAAAGGAACTAGCTGTAATCCGCCCTGCCGCCCGAATGTGCTTTCAGGATGTGTTCCAGTTCGGCTTGATTGAATATCTGCTCTTTCACGCAGACACCGTCCAGCAGGCGTTCCCGCAGAAGTTCCCGCCATTCATTGCGGAACCATGAGGCAAGCGGAACACCGAATCCGCGCTTGGGGCGCTGTGCAAGCCCCGGCGGCAGATACTCCGCAAACGCATCCGTGAGAATCCGCTTGCGGACACCGTTTTTTTCCTTGTATTCATAGGGATACAGCGCGGAAAGCTCTGCGATCTTGAAATCCAGAAACGGGGAACGCACCTCAAGGGAGGCGCTCATGGAAGCCACATCCACTTTTTTCAGGATATCCTCCCGCAGATAGCTGATGATATCCACCTCGGAAACACGTTCGGAAGGATTCGCGGAAAAACTGTTTTTATAAAATTCGCCGTTGAAAGTTTCAAGCGTCGGCTTGACATGGCGGAAGAATTTCCCGCAGACCCGGTGTTTCAGTTTTTCATCCACGCGGGAAAGAATTCCGAGATAACGTTCCGCTCCGGATGCGGCGGCTCCATGCAGGAACCGTTTGGAGCGCGCCCATTTCTGACGCTCGTTGCCGATATTCGGAATCATTGCCGCCGCCATGCGGAACAGAGGACGGCGTACGGCTTCCGGCAGAAAGTCGAATTTGCCGAGATAACGCATGGCGAGATAACGCTCGTAACCGCCGAACAGTTCGTCCGCGCCATCGCCGCTCAAAGCGACCTTGACCTCCCCGCGCGCAAAACGGCTCAGAAGATAAGTCGGGAGCATGGAAGCGTCCGCAAAGGGTTCCCCGAACTGCTTCACGAGAAACCCCAGCGACTCGAAATCGCAGGGATTCACAACCTTGACGCGATGTTCAAAGCCGCCGC
>DXVA01000018.1:0-2804 GCA_019408975.1 Lentisphaeria bacterium
AACCGTGCGATTCTTGCGGCGGCTTCCCGAATGGTCTCCTCGGAACAGGCGTAGGAGATGCGGAGACTGTGATCGTCGCCGAATGCCTTGCCCGGAACTCCGGCGACCTTTTCCTCATCCAGCAGACGGTTGACGAAGTCCGTCGAGTTCAAGCCGAAGCTGGAAACGTCGAAGAACAGGTAGAACGCGCCGGACGGGCGGATCGTCTTGATTCCGGGAATTGCGGAAATCAGGGTGTAGATCAGGTCGCGGCGTTTTGCAAACGCCTGGCGCATCTGCTCGACGGGCTCCTGCGTCCCCGTCAGCGCGGCGAGTGCGCCATACTGCGCAAAACTCGTCGGATTGGAGGTCGTATGGCTCTGGAAAGCGACGATACGGTCCGCCAGCCATTTCGGAGCCGCGAGATATCCCAGCCTCCAGCCCGGCATGGAATATGCCTTGCTGAATCCGCTGATCGTGATTGTGAGCTCACTCATCTCCGGAGAGACCGAGGCGATGCTCTTGTGCCGGAATTCCGGATCGTAGACCAGTTTCTCATAAATCTCGTCGGACATGACCATGATGTTGTTTTTCAGCGCGATTTCCGCGATTTTCTCAATCGTGGAGGCGCGGTAAACGGCTCCGGTCGGATTCGACGGCGAGTTGAGGATCAGCAGTTTCGTGCGGGGCGTAATCGCCGCCTGAAGCTGTTCCGGTTCAAGCTCGTAGTTGTTTTCCGCCTTGCATTTGACGATGACCGCGGTTGCGCCTGCGGCTTTGATCATTTCCGTATAGCTGACCCAGTAGGGAGCGGGGACGATGACCTCGTCGCCGGGGCCGCACAGGGTGCAGATCGCTGCAAATCCGCTGAATTTTGCACCGGGGGAAACGATGACCTGACTCGGCTCGACCTTGAATCCGTTATCGTTCAGGAACTTTTCCGCTATCGCCTTTTTGAGTGCGGGAATACCGGAGGCCGGGGTGTATTTTGTCTCGCCTTTCATGAGTGCATCGATTGCCGCCTGTTTTATATGTGCGGGCGTATCGAAGTCGGGTTCGCCGGCTCCCATAGCACACACATTTTCACCTGCCGCTTTCAGGGCCTTTGCCTTTGCTGCGATTGCAAGAGTTTCGGACGGAGACAGGAACGCCATCGTTCCCCTGGTTGCCTTCAGATCATTCATTTAGGCGTGTTCCTTTTACTATTGTTTCATTGATGCGAGATGAGCGCGGATTACCGCGGACATCGGATTATTTTGAATCTTGATGATCTTGGTTTCACGTTCAAAACTTTCTTTTGAGTCGGACGCATGAGCCGTATTGACCATGACGTCATGCCCGAACTCCCGGCGGATCGTGCCGCCGGGTGCCTTGGTCGGGTCCGTCGGACCGAGCACGTCGCGGATTTTCTTGACCGCATCGGGGCCTTCATAGATCAGGATCATGCATTTGACCTTGCCGGGACGGTTCAACTCCTCCGTCGGGCATTCGTCGGGACGGCGCCCGGACATGAACTCGACGATCTTGTTGAACTGGTCGTCCGCGTAATCCCTGCCGATGGACTCCGTAAGCACCTGCTCTGAATCCGGATGGAATTTAAGCCCGAATTCCTCGGAGAGTTTGTCATAGGCCTTTTTGCCGATGGCCGGAGCCAGTTTTTTGCGGAGAGCGTTCTGCACCGGACCGTAAAATTCCAGCGCTTCCGCGACGGACATCTGATAAATCTTGCATCCGACGATACGCAGGCCGGTGCGGCTGAGCATGTCGATGATGTTGCCGGGCTTGACGCTCGGACACCGCCAGTTGTCAGGCTTGATGATGACCAGAGTGCGCTCGCTGTTCGGCTCCTGATGAGTCGTATTCGTCACGATGTTTTCGCTTGCCTCCGCAAAGTCCGCAAGCATCCCGAGGCGCTCCAGGCAGGCGTCATACAGTGGCGGCGTGAAAACTGCGGGCTCGAAGTAGTTGAGCGAGCCGTCGCGGTTGAAAACGAGGTCGGCGTAGGTGTCGCGGATGGTCTCGCCGATGATATTCGTCTTGCGGTTCTTGGCGTTCGGGAGCTGCCCGACGACCGCGGAAAGCTTGGCGCAAGCATCTTCGCCCTTGAAGAGGAGCATAAGGACGCGCTCGCGTGAACCGTCTGGAAGCGGTGAAAGATTGTCAAGCATGTAATCGCTGAAAAGTTTTGCGGCGAATTCGTCGCGTTTTCCGACATGTTTTCTCATGGATGCGGCGTAAGTCTCTGCGAATTCCTTGGACGGAGTGAGCATCTGAGCTCCGACGAGATCAAGATCCGTCCGTGAAAGCAGTCGTGCGATGATGCCGCCTGTCCGGGATTTCATGAGTGAGTAGGGGGTGATCAGAACGAATGAAAGTTCCACTGCCATAGTAACAAATTTCTCCTCTTTAATTTGTTGATCTTGGTAATTTACCATGATTTCCCGCTACAATCAAGCGGGATTTATGTTGACTCCGTGATTTTTACGGAAAAATACGCTGTGCAGTGCCGCTGCGGGATTCCTGACAGCGGAAAAGTGAAAGAAGGATGGAAGGAACAGGGGGGGGGCTGAATTCAGTCCGGAACAGTCCAGACTGCTACTGGCGGGAACTTTTTCCGTAGAAAAGTTCGAGGGCTCCGTGCTCTGCCATATTGCGGAAGATGCGAACATTTGACCGTTTTATGTGTCCAAACACAAGGGCGGGTCTGAAAAAAGCCGAAAAAAGCGAAAAAAAATGAGATTATGACTTGCGATATCGTAGAAAACGTGATATAAAAGGGAAGAACAGAAAACTGGCGTAACCCAATAGATTTTGGAGTCTTGAGA
>DXVA01000018.1:2814-26745 GCA_019408975.1 Lentisphaeria bacterium
TCTTGAGAACGATGAAGACGAAACGATCCGCATTCAACCTGATAGAGCTCACACTGGCGATCGCCGTCGTCGGCATCGGCATAGCCAGCGTCATGGCGCTTTTCATCCCCGCCATGAATGCCTCGAAAGCTTCCGTAGCGGATAATTACCTGCCCGATGTCGCCGACACTTTGATGACGTTTGTCAGGATGAATCCTGAGGCGGATCAGATTCAAAGTGGAAAACCGGGCACAGCCACATTGAACAACTTGAATACTGCGGATTACACAACATTAGAGAATATCACTGATATTACAGATCGTTATAATCTTTACAAGACAAAAGCAGACAGCAAAATAATGGGGGTTAAAATCGGCAGAGACGGAGCCGATTTCACCGGACATATTCTGATGTGGTGCGCGAACACGGATGATATAAAAGATCTGTATGATAATTCCCCCAATGCGTCAACAATGAAAACAAATCACAAACGCTATTATATCGAAGTTTCCTGGCCGCTTCTGGTGCCGTATGCGCAGCGTGAAAAGCGTTTGTATGTAACCGAACTTTCCTTGCAAGATGCAATTACTCCGGAGAGGTGACAAGATGAGCAGACCTGGAAGAATTTGTCGTTTCACTCTGCTGGAGCTCCTCGTTTCCATGGGAGTCTTTGCGATTCTGATGCTTGCGCTGATGCAGTTTTTCACATCCGCTCAGGGTATCTGGAGCCGTTCCAATTCCAAATCCGATATCTTTTCCGATGCCAGAATCGCGATGAATTTTTTCTCCCAGGCATTTACCTCCCGATATTACAATGCGGATGATATGAATGCAAAAACCGGGACGGACCCGATTTTCTGGAAATATCTTGAATCTTCCGGAGAACATGCCTTTGCGATTCTGGCACTGGATACCGACAGCAAAGGGGTGATTTCTGAAAATGATCCCTATTCGCCGTATCGGGTCAAATTCTTCCAGTTTGTAAAAGAAGATAATGTGATGAAGCTGAAATATGCTGTTGCCAGTGATCGGAAAGAGGATAGTTCTAAAAGTGCCAGAGCTTCAAATTGGATCGTGGAGCTTTTAACGAAGCCTGAAGAATTGCCGGACGATCTGACTGCGACTGTTCTTTTGGATAACATTTGCAATGTGACTGTTTATTTCAATGGTTCCGCTCCTTCAAATCCCACAGTGGATCAGTCTGGAGTTTTGACTGTGGCTTTTTCCGTTGTTGATGCGGATACAGTCACCCGCTTGAAAGCGATGGGGAAAAGCCTTGAGGAGGCTTATTCCGAATACAGTGCCGGAGATGATACCGTTGCGGCGGGTCTGATTGCCGGATCGATCCAGACTTTTCAGGTGACAGTGAATTTAGAGTAATCAATGCTGATTGAGGTGTTTTATGAGAAAGATACAGAACATTTTCCGCATGAAAAAGGGTAAAATCCGCAGTCAGCGCGGCGTTGCCTTGATTTTTACGCTCGGCATTCTCGGGCTGCTGACCGTGATGGCCCTGGGATTTGCCTCTACTGCGATGCTGAACCAGAAGATAGCCTCCAATTCCGCCGATGCGTCATCCTCCAGAATGCTGGCGCAGATCGGAGTTCAGAGAGCTTTGACTGCGGTTGCCCTTTATACTGCCGATGCGGCGAACAAGGCTGTCGGATTCAGCGATATCTTTTCCCGGGAGTATAATAGCGGTGAGCCGGAAAACAAGGATACCTGCGATTTCATCTGGAAGCTGACCACAAAGATCAATGATATTCCTTTATATGAATTGCCTGTGAATTATGACAATAAGTACGGGGTTGCGTGGCAGTATGTTACGGACCCGTCTGATGCGAATAATACGCTGATCGGTCGCTATGCCTATGTGGTTGTCCCTTACTACGGTGCCCTTGACCCGTCCGTGAACTACGGACAAAGCTTTAATTCCTCATCCGGTTCTGGAACCGGCAGTTCCGACGACAATCTCTTTACTGTCTATAATATTGATATGGACAAAGGTATCTCCAAAGGTCTGAAAGATACTTTCGGGAATACTTTTTCTCTGAAAAAAGCAGATGATGCGTTCAAGGCGTCTCTTGACAAGGTTTACGGGAAGCGTTTTTATGATTTAAGTGATTATGTGAAGCGTATTCTGTATGATAAAAGCTGGGGGGAAGCCACCGGATTCAACAATATGCTGAAACGCATGAAACTTTTTTATTATCTGAAAAATATTTTCGCCGTGAATCCTTACGCATATCCGGAAGCATACTGGATTGATTGTGACAAAACAGGCAATGATCAGAAGCGTGCTTCCGATCATTATCTCCATCGTCTGTCGCTTGATCAATTGAAGGATGACTGGGATGGTGTTGCCGATGGTAATTACGACTCGAAAATCAATTCATTGACAAACGCCGACAATATTGCATCACTCCAATATTCTTCGACGGCTCCGACCGTTTCCATGCCGCTTCCATGGCTCGCCGCCTGGCAGGGACCGGAAAGCAGTGATTTGGAAAGTGCCAATTGGACTGCTGATTTGCAGAAAAAACAGATTGCAGCGAATCTGATCCAGTATAATTTAGATGCCGACAAGCCCAGTGTTTCCAATGTAACTACTACCGGTTTTTCTACGTCCTCAACAGGTGCTTCTGCTGGTCCTGAGCTGAAATATCTAGGAATAGGGAGGCATCCTTATATTAATGAAGTTGGGGTGCTTGCATATGTTGCAGCAGCGATAGATGATCCGGACACAACAGCTAATCCTGCCGGGCCATGGACAATATCTTATACGTTGCAGCCTCATTTAGGTTTTGGTGCTGAACTTATCAATATGTACAGCCAAGCAACTTCGATGCCTATTGATGACTATCAGATACATTTTTATGGAAAATTTTCTTTTACCTATGACAAAAGAAAAGATGGAACAGAAACAGATAATACTATAACATGGTCAGCTACTGGTGACGATGATGACAATGTTGTTTATCTTGGTTCTGTAAGTCCCGGAGGTTGGGCTGGGGCTGATGGTGCAAAAACTGGATATTCTGCGATGGAGATTAATGCGGAATCCTCAACGGCTGATACGAATTTATCAAGTGGCTTGAACTTTGCAAGTAATAGATTGAAAGGCTCTATTACGCTTAATGCTACCGACTTGACTGGAGATTATAAAAAAAATTTTTTCACTATAAGGAAAATGAATATTCAGATTACAAAAGTCATATTGGTGAAGAAACAAGGTGAAGACTTTTGGATTCGAGATTATTCTGAAACAGAAGCACCGGTTTCCACTTCTGAAACTGGAGATACTGAACTTAATCTTTGGGATGAAGCGCAGACATACCATATAAGGAGTTATCAGACAAAGGATCCACGTGTAAATCATTATCCGTCTGATTGGAAGAAGACCAATTCCGACAGTAAAACGATTACCGCATACAAAGATGTTTCCGGAGCTACTCCGGGTGCAATGAACAGCGAAGTACAGGTTGATAAATTCAACGGAATAGACTATGACAAGGAAACTGTTACGGATATTGCCTGCACTGGAACTGCCACCGGCAGATTGTCATCCGCGATGATCCGGCATGGCAAGATGCGTTCTCTTGCGGAGTTGGGATTGATTCATCGTGCATCCCCGTTCCAGACACTGAACCTGAAAAAAGCCAGGTACATCAAACGGGATACGGACTTGAAAACAGCAGGCGGCGCATCCTATAAGGAGGGAGACGCCAATATCCTGGATCAGTTGAAACTGCGCGGTAATGATGTCATGAAA
This sequence comes from Lentisphaeria bacterium, assembly GCA_019408975.1. Lineage (GTDB taxonomy): Bacteria > Verrucomicrobiota > Lentisphaeria > Victivallales > UBA1829 > UBA11452. The sequence continues at coordinate 6,566 of DXVA01000018.1, forward strand.
CAGTATGGAAAGGTGAATATCAATACGGCGTCTCATGAGACGTTGCAGGCGCTGTTCAACAGTGTGCCGTATCAGAAGCTTGCAGATTCGCCGCTTCCGGCTGCCGATGCTGCTACCGGCAGTGAAATCTTTACAAGTCCGGTTGCGGCAAAATATGTCAAAGATGTGGACGATGTTAATGTGACTGGAGCACGGAAAGCGTGTGGTAATTACCATCCGGAGACTGCGGCTTCAGAAGGCAGTACTCATCCGTCCTGTCTGGCATGTTCCATTATCAACCGGAGGGAAGTGCTTCAATTTAAAGCGAGAAGTGATCTTATGCTTGACTTGAATGATTCCGCATGGAGTGATTTTGATAATGATAACAAAAGCTTTTATCTCAAATCATATCTGCCAAAGAATGATGGTTCCATCGTTGCAGAGGACGTAGCTTTGAAAGCGCTTTCCAAATCCGAACAGATGACGCAGGGACCGGTGGAAGGAACCTCCGTATCCGCGGAAAACGATTGGGAGCAGGAGCAGTTGATCGGGCATCTAGCCGATGTGATCACAGCCGAGCCGCCTGATCTCTGCATCATTGCGATCGGGCAGACTTTGAAAGACATCGGCGGTTCCAAGGTATATCGTAATTGGGGCGTAAGTTCTATTCCTTCCGTAAAGAATGATTATTATACATCATCTGGTGACACTTATAAACTTTATCGGAAGGCTGGTTACATTCGACCGGGACAGACAAACGATTATCTGGAAAATAACCAGTCATCCACTGTTCTTGGAAAAGGCATATTGAAGAGCTCTGCAACTCCCATCAGCAAGGAGAAGGACGTGAAACTTGGTGTTTACGACGTCGGTTTCGATAAAATTACAGGGGAATCCAAGATGATTGTATGGGTCCGTAAAGACCCTGTTACTCAGAAATGGAAAGTAGTGAGGACGATGTATGCGGAATAACTGTTTATTGATTTTGTGTCTTTGTCTTCTGGCAGGGGGGATTCATGCCCAGAATGCCGATAAGGGAAAGAATGTGACGAAAAATTCCGGGGCAGCTGTGCAGAAAACGAATGCGGCATTGAAAGAGGCACGGTTCGATCCCCGTAAGCCGCAGCTGTCCGCCGATCTGGTGAAGCAGGCGGACAACCGGATAAGAAGAGAGTTTTTGCAGTATCAGTTTCCGGCAACTCTTGAGGAATACGGAAAACAGGAAAAGCGCATGACGGAAATTACCGCTTTCCGGACTGCCACCTCTTTGCGTCATATGATTTCCCATCCTGACTTGGAGGAAGTGACCAAAGTGCCGAAGAAGTGGTATCAGAGCTACTATGCGCAGGTGTCTCCTTTTGAAAAGATTGCCTTGAATGTTGTAAACGCTTCGAGAAACAATAATCCGGAAAAGTATGCGGCTGCTGTGGCGGAGTTCAAAAAACAGCAGGCGGCTTGCCTGGCGTTTCTGAAGAAGAAACAGCCGAAGATCGGTTCGGAGCAGCTCATCAGGATTCGGAACGCGAATACGCGCAGGCGCAGGGCGGAATACAATGCGCGCATTAAGAAAGAGCGCGAAGAACGGTTGAAGAAACTCCAGGAAGAAAAATCTCAGAAAAATACAAATAAATGACGGATCTTTTTCCGTAATCCGGTGTCTGTTACATCAGAAAGCCATACTCCCGAATGTGGCCTTCATAAACAACTCTCTCCTTTGTTGTTGCCTCGCATCGTCCCAAAGCGGTGCGAGGTCTTTTGTTCAGGGAATTCCATTGGAATCCGACTTTCTTGCCGTTGCCTTGAGGATAACGTTTTCCTGTCTGGTCATCAGGGCGGATAACTCTCTGCCTTCCAAAAAGTTTTCCGTGAGTCCAGGCTTCGCCGAATGTGCCGCTCAGGCTTCTCATTCTTGAATATCTTGCAGAGATGATTGCTGTCACAGAAGCCGCTGCATTGAGGCATGCGGTGTCGCCGCCTCGTTTCTCTGTCGTGCGGGAATCGACCGTGTCGATCTGGAAGTGATCTGCACATCCGGACAGGAATGCGGGGATTCCGCCGTCAAAGGTGCTTCGCCGGTGTTCGGGAAGAAGTTTTTCTGCGCAGACATCGCGATGGTCCGGTATGGAGGGAACCAGCATGATGAATTGTAGGCGAGACGCCGGCGCACCTCGCTGTTTCATGCGTTTCTGCGCGGCGTCGCGCATGGGAAAACCGGGAGCGTTACGGAGATGCGGACTTCTCCGGCAATCCGCCGCTCGGACAGGCGGATATCATACCCTGCGACGCCCCGGAATGAGATTTTTTCCCGTTATCAGCTCCTTTTCTTTCTCGGTCGCAACTGCATGAACGGGGAGCTTTACGGGAAACTGGTCTGTTTTGTGAAAAACGGCGGACAGCTTCTCATGACGGCGGCGCATCTGAATACATCACTTTTGCCGCAGGGGGAATATGAACCTTACCTCAACGGCAATTGGAGCGAGCTGTTCGGCGTCAGAATCAGGAGCCGGGAAGATACATGCCTGCCTTATGGAATCAAATTCAAAGCAGTATCCGAAGGTGGAATTCCGACCGGGTTCGTTTTGCCGATATGAGTCTGCGCCGGGTTCCATTCTTTACCTTTTGAATACGGAGGAGAATCTTGTGCAGGAAGTCATTGTGCATCATTCCGCAACCTGCCGGAACTCTCTGCGGTTTCTGCCCGGGGAAATCAGGGAAATAACCGTCCGATGAAAGTGTCCGCTCCGGCATGAGATAAACCGTTCCGTGTTCAGAAAATAACGTTTTTCCTTTTTTGCCTTTTGCTTCCGGTATGATATATTACGGGAAACAAAAGGGAGGATTTTGTGTGATGAACAGGGAGCCGCGGATTTTTGTGAGCGGACACCGCAATCCGGATATCGACAGCATCGCTTCGGCGTATGCTCTGGCGGAATTGCGGCGCAGACAGGGCGTGAAACAGATTACGGCGGTCCGTCCGGGGATGCTGCCGGAACGTGCCGCATGGCTTTTCAAGCGGTTCGGCGTGAAGCCGCCGGACTCCCGCAACGATATCCATGTGCGTCTCAGCGACATGGCGGATGACAGGGTGCCTGTCGTCGAAGCCGATACCACGCTTCTGGATGCGGTCACGGTTCTGAAGGATTCCGCCATGCCGCGCCTTCCGGTTGTGGAGAAAGATAAGACGTTTCTCGGAATGCTCAGCCCTCTGACGCTGCTTTCCAAACTGCTGAATGTCGGCTGTGACAGCGAGAACAGTCTGACGGGACGCCGCGTGCATTCTTCCATCCGTCTGGTCCGGCAGGTGCTGAATGCCGAAAATCTGACCTGCTTCGAGGATGATGCAATTCAGGATTTCTGCGTTTACGTGGCTGCGATGAGTCAGGATAACTTCGAGAAACATCTGCCGCAGACGCACCATGAACTTGCCGTGATCGCCGGAGACCGTCCGGAGATCCATATCCGCGCGCTGGCGCGCCCGATCCGGCTCCTGATCGTGACGGGAAACTGTCCGGTGGAAAAGCTGATCGTGGACGAAGCTGAAAAACGGCGGGTGACGATTCTCCGCACGCCGTATGACTCCGCTTCGGTGATTCGCCGGATCAAATTCTCGATGCCGGTTCGTTTTGCCGATTTTGCGGAAGATTCCCTCGTGCTTTCCACGCATGACCTTCTGCGGGACGTCCGCTCCGATGTGCTTTCCGCGCCGGAGGATGTTTACCCCGTGATCGGCGATGATGCGAAACTTGCCGGCGTTGTGACGAAACGCCACTTCAACGCACCGCCGCCGTTCCGTATGATCCTTGTGGATCACAACGAGACGGCGCAGGGGATTCCGGGGCTGGAGGAAATTCCCGTGATCGAAGTCGTGGATCATCACCGGATCGGCATGATGCCGACGGCGCAGCCGATCAAATTCACCGGCGATATCGTGGGAAGCACCTGTACGCTGGTCGCGATGATGTACCGCGCTTCGGGCGAGAGCCTTACGCCGGAGTGCGCGGGCATTCTCCTCGGCGGTGTCGTCAGCGATACCCTGAATCTGCGTTCGCCCACGACGGCGCCTCTGGATCACCGCATGTGCGAATGGCTGGAGAAGATTTCCGGTGTGAAGGGAGCCGACCTGATGGCGGACCTGATGAAGCTGGATTCCCCGCTGATTTCCAAAAGTGCGGAGGAGGTCATCAACGGCGACCGCAAGAATTACGAGGACAACCATTTCCGTTTTGCCGTCGCACAGGTCGAGGAGAACAATCTGGAGCTTCTGCACCAGCGTCTTCCCGAACTGGAACAGGCGGTTTCCGAGGCTGTCCGCAAGGATTCCCTGGACTTTTTCGCATTGCTGGTCACGGACCCTGTCCGCGGCAATTCCGAACTGCTGATGGAGGGGGCGCCTGCGATTTTGAAACGTATGCCGTATTCCAAGGCGCCGGATGGTATTTTCCTGCTGCCGGGTGTCCTGAGCCGCAAGAAACAACTTCTGCCGCAACTGCTGTCGATTACTTCGGGGAGTCAGCTGTAAGCCTGCCGCCGGTTCCTGCTGCTTTCAGGCGGTTCAGCCTGTGCCGTATTTTCGACAGTCGTGCCTGGTGAGATTGTTTATCGGAAAAAATCTCTTTTTTTCAGAAAAGGGTATTGACTTTTTTATGAAAATCGGTATAATGTATTATACCAGATAAGGAGAGGGTTGTAATGGCGAGTCAAAAATTCATGCCGGAAATCAAACTGGAGCGCAGCTCGGTGATTCCTTTGTGCGCACAGCTCACCGAGCAGATACGCAGGGAGATTATCCGCAACCGTCTCCGCAGCGGGACCCGTCTTATTTCCGAACGCCGGCTTGCGGATGAACTGGAAATCAACCGCAATACTGTTCATCAGGCGTACGGGCTGCTTGCATCGGAGGATATTCTTTCCGCATCGAAGGTGCGCGGTGGCGGCATGGTGGTTTCGGAAAACATCTCGCGGCATTACCGTGCGCCGTTTCCATCTCTGAATCTGATTCTTCCCTATAAATTTTCGGAGCAGCTGAAGCTTTCCAATTTACGCGGCCTCGAGATGATTGCGGGAGTCATGGACCGGGCGGCGGAACAGCATATTTCCGTCAATATCCTGGATCTTCCGGACCCGGATTCTTCCGCTGAAAACATAAAAGCCTGGCTGGACAGTTTCATCCCGCGCTCGATTGGCGTCATAACTATCGGAACCCGCCACCATGTCTTTGACCCGGTTTTTGAAAGACTGCTGGAAGATCAGGTTCTGCCGCATGTGTTTGTCTCCGGGACCAGTCATTACCCCCATATCAGCAGTATTACGGTTGATCCCGCTCCCGGAATCAGGGAGATGCTGAAATGCCTCAAAGAGAACGGGCATCGGAATCTCTGCGTGATTGCACAGACCGGGAATGTGCAGTCCCAATTCCGGAATTGCGCTTATGAACGGGGGCCGGCTGCTGTCAAACTGGCGGAGAGAGCGGGGATGCATACGGTGTGTTTCAATCTTGGCGATAAAGCAGAGGAAGTTGAGATGGTTGCCGACCGGATCTTGGCTTCCGTTCCGCGTCCGACAGCCTTATGTGCGCATAATGACATGATTGCGGAACAGCTTATGGATTGTCTGCTGGCGCGGGGATTTCATGTGCCTGAAGATTTTTCTGTGATCGGATATGATGATGTCTGCCGCAAGTATGATTTGAGTACGATGAATCATTCGAGATTTGAAATTGCGCATCTGGCGGTGGATATTATTGCCGAGTTGTCCATGCATGCTGTGCCGGATAACGCAGTCCATCGGAAAATACCCGGCTGTTTTATCAGGAAAAGTTCCATTGGTATAGTAAATAATCATAATCAAGGAGGATGACAACGTGTTTCAGACCAGCATAAAAGGCAATATGCGGAAAAGCGGTATTTCCCCGGTTCCTGGAGGAAGACAGGCTTATTTTACATTGATAGAACTTTTGATCGTGATTTCGATCATAGCCATTCTGGCGGCAATGCTGCTGCCGGCTCTTAACAAAGCAAGGGCAAAAGCATTGGCGATCCATTGCGTCAGCAACCTCAAACAGATGGGGGCTGCATTTCATATGTATGCTGATACATATAATGACTATTATCCTACTTATGAGAAGAATCAGATCAGCCTGCCGAATACGACGGCAAGAACATGGAGTCTGGCGCTTATGCAGGACAGTCAGTTTAAAACAAAACTTTTCCTGTGTCCGGGGTTTTCCTATGATCGTGATCCCGCTCTTGCTCCGATCAACAGCAAGGGATATCCTACCTACTATATTCATTACGGATATAATGGAAAGTATTTCGGTTCTACTATGGGAGTGGCGTCTTCCTATCCCGATATCAGATACCCGGACGCTTCCATACGCAGAGTTCAAATCAAATATCCGACGTTTGCCTATGTCGCCATGGATACCTACTGCTCCAAATATCCGGGAAAGGATAAGGGAAGCCTGCAGGTACTTCCCTATTATACCGCTTCCGGTTCAGATCCTGCATCCGGTCAGGCTCATGCAAGACATGCCAATGCAGTCAATATCTGTTTTGCTGATGGGCGGGCAGGGGCGGTAATTGCTAATCCGTTAAACGCCTATCAGCAACTGACCAGCAGCAGCGGAGGTTATAAGAATGTCCGCTGGACCGGCGGTCGTTGGGGGGGAACTCCCTGACGTGACATTGAACTTGAGCGGATTTCTCCCGATGGATTGCAGGTGTCGGGAACCGGGCTTATTTCGGCATGAAAAGGAATAAGCCGTCAGAATATCAGGCAAATTACATTTAAATACGGAGATGAAGAATGGGTGTTCAAAAAATTCATGGAGTATGTCATATCTTTCTGTTATTGACCAGCGTGACTCTTTCCGCCGCGCCGGCACTGAAAGTTGACTTCAATACAGAAGGAGATCTTTCCGCCTTGCTTTACGGGAAAGCGCTTCCTGCTGTATTTGCAAACAGGAATCAGAAACATCAGACACCGGAGAAGTCCGGTTTTACGGGGCGCGCCGTTCTTTTCTGCCGGGACAATCTGCATGATTTTCATGAACTTGTCCCCGGCATTGACAAGCCGCTTTCCACAATCGTTTACAGCGGGCTGCATGGGCTTCCGACGGAACAGGGGAATGTTGAAATATTTATCAAACCGTATTTCAACGATATTACGCCGGCAGGAAAAATACCGCATAATTATATATTCCGCCTCTACCGGAGCCGTGACCGGAAACAGACGCTGACGGTATTTCTCGTCAATCACAGGCAGATTACCGTTCAGTTTGATTTTGCCAACGGAAAAAAATCCTATCTGCATTACACGATCAGGAACTGGGAGCCGAAAATATGGAAACGCCTGAACATCCGTTGGGGTAAATGTTTGCAGCAGCTTTATGTAGACGGGCATATCGCAATAGAAAAAAATATCGATGGAGCTCTTTTTGAGGCTGATCGTCTTGAAATTGGCGGAAGGGATGGCGGTTATTTTCTTTTTCAAGGGTTGATTGATGATGTTTCCATTGGGACGGAAGTTCCGGATGGGCTGAAAACAGTTTCTCTGCGCGAACAGGCGGATTTGATGCGGAAAAATGAAGGAGACCCGCTGAAATTCGGCAAGATTTCCGATGACCGGATGATGTACGATCCTGCGGAGTGGAAAAACGGCGCGGGAATCAGCGCTGTAAAAAATGGCGCCAATCTGCGGCTTGTCTGGAGTGGCGTCGACTTCCGGCACAGGACGATATACGGACCTCCGGTCAAGGTAACGCCGGGAACGGTTGTCCGCGGTGACCTTTCCTTTCGTAAAGTGAAATGGGATTTTGCAGTATATGCACCGGCATGTGTTGCATTCTTTGATGCAGAGGGACGGGCTCTCCGGCAAAACCCCGGTTATGACGGTTCTTTGGGGGATGGAATGCGTTTTGATGAAAGCAATATCAAGGGATATTCCCCCATGCATCTGATGGAATTTACAGAACAGGCGGGTTTGCGTTCGGAAATCAGGTATTTCAATTACTGGAAGGTGCCGGAGAATGCCGTAACGATGCGTGCCGGCTGGACTTTTGCCTATAATCCATGCACGGTGGAGATTGCGAAGCTGGAGTTTCGCACTGTGGACCCTGTATTGAAATCGTGGATTACACAGCCGGAAAAGGTGCCGTTAAAAAACAATATCAGCCGTGGAACGACGGACGCCGAGCTTGAAAGGAATATCGCATCGCGGAAGCGAGCTGTCGCGGAAGTAAGAAAAGAAGGCGACCGTGTGGAATTGTATATCGACGGAAAACGCACTCTGCCCGCATTTATGCATAATACGCCTTACCCTGTTAAGAATGTGCCCTGGTACAGCAATACATTTGCTCAACTGGGATTCAAAATATCAACAGTATGGGTTTCCCTCGGGAAAACGCCATCGAAATCTCATCTGCCGTCTGCCTTGAAGGAGGATGGCACCATTGACATCTCCCCATGGCGGGAGGCAGTAAGGGAAATTGTAAGGCAGGCGCCTGACGGTTATGTCATGCTTGCGCTGAATGTATTTCCGACAATGCGCTGGCTGGAGGAAAACCCGGATGAACTGATGAAAAACGGCAGAGGTGAAAATTTCATTTTCGGATATCCGCATTATCCCATCGGAAAAGGTGCGGCGAAGATACTTCCACAGGGAAAGTTTTCCTGGTATCCGTCCATGTTTTCCAAAAAATATATGGAATATATCTGTGATGTTATCCGCAGAACGCTTCTTGAATTTGAAAAAACACCTGAATCAAAAGCCGTGATCGGAGCATACCTCGTCGGCGGTGACGATGCACAGTTCCGACTGCCGAACATTGCCGCCACTCCCGACCTGTCGCCGTGCGCGTTGAATGGTTTCCGGGATTTCCTGCGGCAAAAATATGGAAATGATGCCAGTCTCCGCAAGGAATGGAACGATCCGGACGCTTCCATAGAGCATGCAAGCCTGCCGCTGCAAAAGGAGTTGTGGGTGAAAGACCGCGCTTATTATTCCACAGGGCATTCTTCATGGCTTTCCGACTATAAGACATCTTATGCGCTTTCCGACAGAAGATTCAAGACTGCGATCCGCAAAGCGGCAAAGAGTGCCGTTCCACGGATGATCATCGGCGGCTATGACTGTGCCTATGGCATGACGGGAAGCTGGGGGCATACCGGATTTCATTTCACGGAGGGGATCGACGATGCAGCGGATTTTTATATCTGGATTCCCAGTTACGGGCGTGACCGTGATAATGGCGACCTGCCTTTGAAGCCATATCAGTTTACCGGTTCTCTGGCTCTGCACGGGAAGCTGGGCATTCTGGAAATGGATATCCGAAATCCGGAAATTCCGAATCTTTATTTCGGGCATTACAAGTCGCGCAATTGGCAGGAAACGCACAATTACCGGACTTTTGCCACGGCTGTGAACCGGCTTGCCGCATCTGCGATTGCTCTGGGGGGAGGATTTCATTGTTATAATCTTCAGCCTCACTGGGTTTTAAGCGGCAAGGCGCAGGATGTGTGGCGCAATGCATTCCGGATTGCCGAACAGCGCCGGGGAGAAGATTTCTCAAAGGAGCAGATTGCAGTCTTTATTGATGAGAATTCCAATCTTTACTCCAACTTGCATCCTCATTGGGTCCCGAGTTTCTTCAATTTCAAAAGCCAGACTGTCGCAGCAGTCCAGCGGGCTGGATTCAAACATAATTATTATCTGCTGAGGGATGCTCTTCATCCTGATTTCAAGGCGCCGCTCATGCTGCTGTTTGCAGATGCGGGAACCATGACTCCCGAAGAGATCGCAAGGATTCGGGAACGCCATGGCAATTCCGGCAGGGTGATCATCTGGCATGGATGCCCCGGATTTCTCGTGTGCGGCGACTATAAGATTTTAAGTCAATCGTTGGGATTCGATATTTCTCCGTTTCCAGACCGTTGTCAGCAGACTCCGCTTGTTGCGGCAAATAATACGGACCCGCTTATGAAAGGGATATCCGGTTTCTTTATGCAGGAACCCAATTTCCTCCCGTTTGTTTTTTCCCCGTCATGGAAACTCGGAAAGGACGATTCTGCCGTGTTGGCGAAATATTACGGGACGGACATTCCCGGAATGGCTGTGAAACGTTATCAGGATCACACTGAAATTTTTATCGGGCAGCCGGGATCTATTTCACCGCAACTGATCCGCAATGCGGGTGCTGAAGCAAAGATGCTGCCCCTGCTTGAGTCGGACGATCTGCTTATGTATGGAGGCAGCCTTATGACTGTTTGTGCCTCACTTGGAGACGGCATACGGAAAATCAGAATTCCGGACGGCATCAAGGAGGTTGTTCCTTTGACGCCTCACAGGATTCTGCATAATGACGGTAAAAATTTTGAAGTTGATATTCCGGATGCGGATGTTGCCGTATTTCTCCTGAAATAGACGGAGGGAGTTCAAGGTTTGGCGTGTCCCGCTGCCGGAAGCTGGATTCTGAAGTGGATCGCCAGCAGACGGATGCCCGTCACGATGCCGGCTACGATCAGGAACATCGGAAAGAAAGGCAGTTTCAGCGGCAGGAGCAGACAGAACAGAATGCCTCCGATCAGGGAGGCTGTCGCATAAAAATCACTCTTCAGAACTGCCGGAACTGTGCCGACAAGGACATCGCGGATCATGCCGCCTCCGATCGCGGTAAATACGCCGCAAAGGATGATGCCGGTAAAACTGAGGTCGCAGGCGAGTCCTTTCTGAGCTCCCAGTGCCGTGAATACACCCAGCCCGATGGCATCGCCGAACTGGATGATGTTGCGAAAGCGCATCCAGTATTTTGCCGTATAAAAAACCGCAATCCCCGCTGCAATGCAGATCAGGATATACTGTTCGTTCCGGAGTGCCGCGACGGGAGCGGTGCCGATGATGCAGTCCCTTACCATGCCTCCGCCGACTCCGACGCAGCAGGCAAGAACCGTGACGCCGAAGATGTCGAGCTTATGGCGGACTCCCTTGACTGCGCCGGTGACGGCGAACACAGCAGTGCCGAACAGGTCGAGAATGAAAATGAGCAGCGACTCCATTTATGCCTGCTCGAACAACTGTCTGATGGTTTCAAAACGATCCGCCTTCGCCCGGTCGTAATCCCCGCAGCGGGTGGTCAGGACGATTGCGAACATCTCTTTGGCAAAATTCATGAACACCGTTTGCCCGCTCCAGCCGGAGTGGAGCAGGGAGGTCCCGAATTCGGAATCGCTCATGAGACTGTCGTAAATGATCCATCCGAACCGCCGGTAGCCGTCGGTTTTCTTCGCCCGGTCCGGTTTGATCTCCCGGAACGTGTCTTCCGTGAAAAGCCGTCCGTTTCCGTGGGTTCCGTACCCAAGATAACAGCGCATCAGTTTTGCAAGGTCTTTCGCAGTGGAGAAGAGCCCCGCATTGCCGGTGCTTCCGCCGTCTCGGTAAATGCGGAACGCCACGAAGTCGGAAATCTGCCCCGGTTTTTCCGTCACCAGAGTCTGTGCAATGCGTTCCGGCGGGAGATCGACCGGTTTTCCGAGAGCCGTATCGTGCATTCCGAGGGGCTGGAAAATCTCATCCCGGCAGAAGTCGGGGAATGTTTTCCCGGTGATCCGTTCGATGATCATGGCGAGCAGGATGTAGTTCCAACAGGCGTATTTCGCATCCTGCGTCGGCGGAAACGGCGGCGGCATCGTCAGCATGTTCCTGAGCATCCGGGAGCCTGATTCATTGAAGTAGCGCCGCTGTGTTTCTCCCGGAACGTCTCCGAATCCGGATGTGTGATTGGCAAGGTCGCGGATGCGGACCGGAACAGCGAGTTCCGGCTGGTAATCGGTCAGATAATCAGTGAAAGGAGCATCGAAATCAATCAGCCCGCGCGAATGGCAGACCAGCAGTGCCGTAGTCGTTGCCGCCGCTTTGGTTACACTTGCAATGTCAATGACCGTATCGGTATTCATGGGATAGGTCAATGTGTTTTCCGCAAATCCGAATCCCCTGTCGCAGAAATCGCGATCCGGGTATCCGGCAAGCACGGCGGCTCCGTGAATGATTCCGTCCCTGATGTCATCCCGCAGAATTGTTTCGTATGATTTCATTTGAAAATCTCCAGTTTTATTCTGTAAACAGCCCATTACAATACCCGTATCCTTCTGTTTTTCAATCCCGGAGACTGAAAAACGGAGGAAAACAAGAGTGGTTGGCGGCGGGGCGCGTTTTGCCGGATCATGAATCATGCAGGAAGATAAAGATATTTCATGCAGACTAATGAAAACGGACATCCGAAACCCCGCAGTTTTTCAAATGAAAAAACCGGAGATTTCGAGTGTCCGTTTCTGAAACAGAGGAACTGCCGCTTTGTTCAGAACCACGCTTCGGGAAGATGATCGCGCTCGGCCTCGAGAAGTTCATTCATGATATTTTTTGCGTCGCCGAGATTGTTGATAATCGGATCTGTCGCCATTGCACGCAGAAGTATCTTGCGGTCGCAGGTGACAGCCGCTTCAACGGTCAGTTCATGCGTGTCCAATACCTGGCAGGTCAGTCCAAGAAGCCCGCGCGGCATCGGGATCACCGGCAGCGGTTTCGGTCCGTCCATGTCAAGATCGCAGCAGAGTTCAAGAAATGCATCGGATGGCAGATTCGGGACAGCTCCGCGATTTGCGCTGTTGATATAGAAACGCTTGCCGAGTCCGCCCCACATGGATTCAATGATATCGGTCGCATGATCTCCGTGTCCGTGGTTGAGGAAGTCTTCGATCGGAATTTCGCCGGATGCAATTTTCTCTGTTTCCCGCCATTTCGCCGCCATCTCTTCCGCGCGGTTATAACCGTCGAAACAGATAATCGGCTCCGGGGTGACGGGAGTCACTCCGTAATCCTGAAAGAACGGGACATATTCTTTCGTATGACTCGGCGCAGTCGGGTAGGCGCCGTAGAGATCCATCAGCTGAAGTGCATAATTCGCATTCAGGCGCGGTTTGGCTTTGGGGTGCGGTTTCGTCTCATATTCCGCTTTTGCCGCGCGCACGAGCGACTTCCGCAGATCGGGCAGACGGTCTTTGCCGTCGAAGTCGCACTTCATGACCCAGGTGCAGTGATTGACTCCTGCAATATGAAGATCCAGTTTTGCGTCCGTCTCAGGTTCAAGCGGCATGGCCGGATCTTTGATTTCGCCGATAAGATTCAGGAACATTGAGCGCACATACGGCATATGATTGCCATCGCAGAGTGCAAAGCTTTTCACCTCCGGGGCATGACGCATCAGCCCGATGCCCAAGGTCGCGGTCGGATTGACGAAATTGATCAGCCATGCATTTGGAGCAAGTGTGCGGACATCCTGCGCGATTTTCAGGATTTCCGGCAATTCGCGCAAAGTCCGGAAGATTCCGCCGGGGCCGATGGTGTCGCTGGAGCACATCGTGACACCGTATTTTTTGGAGATGCGGGTATCTGTTTCGCGGTAATACGCATTACGGAACGAAAATGAGAGGACCACAAAATCCGCGTTTTTCATTACCTCTCTGCGGTTCGTCGAACCAATCACTTCGAGAGATGCTCCGGTGTGTTCCTTTGCGCGTTTTGCAAGTTTCATCATGGTGTCCAACACGGCTGGATTGATATCGACCAGCGCCAGAGTTCCGCTCTGAAGCACAGGGCTGTGCACCATATTGTAGATGACAGGCTTGCCGAAGAAATAGCTTCCGGCTCCGATTACAACGACTTTGGGTCCCTTTTTCATGATTTATCTCCTTTTTTCTGATCCGGTTCTTTTTTCTGTCCCGGTTTCCGTTTCTGATATTATATCTTGAAGGGCTTGAATTCTCAATGGTAAAAATGTATTATAATTAGTAATTCAGTCGCAATAAAACAGAAGAGGAGATTCTGCCGATATGATCTTTTCCATTTACCGTCCCTATTCAAAAGGAAGCATTCATGCATTGATCCATGTCCGGTCGACAGGACATTATGTCGTATCGAAAGATTGGTCGGACAACAGGCAGAAAAAAGACTTTCTCCAACTGTTCTGGTGCGTCAGCGGCTGTGGAGAATTCCGGCAGGGAAACAGCGCATGGACACTGCATCCGGGGGAAGTCTGTTTTTATTTTCCCGGCGATACTCATGATATCACGTCATCATCACCGGAATGGGACTATTACTGGCTGACGATTGATGGACCGTGCCTGTCTCATCTGATGGAAACATTCCGTCTTGCCCGCGAGCCGTGTAAAGCAGGAAATTGTCCGGCGGAGCTTTTTGTGCATCTGGCACAGGAGCTGCACGGATGCACTCCGCGCGGTGAATTCCGTGCGGGAGCCGTCGCATATGAGATACTTTCTCTGGCATCGGCAGGAAACGAAGAGGAGGAGAATTCTTTGGTTGAGTCTTTCAAATCGGCAGTCGGGGAATGTTTCGGAGATTCTGCCGTGAATGTGGATTTCTTGAGCAGGAAACTTAAAGTTCACCGTTCCACGCTGACACGACTCGTTACCCGTTCCTGCGGAATGTCGCCATCGGAGTATCTGATCTCCTGTCGCATCCAGGAGGCGCTCCATCTGCTTTACGATAGCAGTCTGACAATGAAAGAGGTCGCGGAACAGACGGGATTCCATGACCAGAATTATTTTGCAAAAGTCATTTTGCGCCGTCTCGGAAAAACACCAACACAGCTGCGCCACAGAAAATAGCGGGACGGAGAATTGCGCACATTGCACGAATGGCGTAAAGCAGGAGCCACTCAAAAAATCGGGTTTGACAGTGCGATACTCCGCATCGCAAAAAGATGATCGTGCAGGACTTCCTGCCGTGCCGTGTTTCTGCGGAGAAATATTGGTCGCCGCAGGCGAGATCTCCCGCTATGCGTTATGCTTTGCATCGGGATAATCCATTCGAGAGTTCCGGAGATTTTCTTTCAGGTTGCGCATAGTACCGGTGTCTCCCGGAGCTTCGGCGACAGGAGCCGCCGCCATAAGGATAAGCTCATAGAGGCTTCGTGCCTTCACATTTTGCGGCAGGTGAAAAATTTCCGTATTTTCTTCTCTTCAGGTATTGACAAATCAGGAAAAATGTTTATAATTAATATCATGAACCGTTTCACGTGAACAAAACAGGTAAGAAATCATGAAGACGACAATTGAAGACATCGCACGGGCGAGCGGAGTATCCAAGGCTACCGTCTCCTATGTGCTGAACAACAAGCGTTCTTCGCTCGGGCTTTCTGCGCAGACCATTGCCCGTGTGCTGAATGTCAGCAAAGAACTGAAATATCGTCCCGACCTTGTCGCCGTCGCTCTTTCCGAACAGAAAAATGTTCCGCTTTCCCTGTTGATTCTGAGCCCGTGGCTGCACACCCAGTTTTCCGACTTCATGGCGCAGGTGAGTCATGTGCTGGAAAAGACGGCGCTTGAAATGCGCCTGAAGCCGACTTATGAACTTTACCATGCCGGAAGTCTGCGGAAGGCGCTGCGTCCGGCGCGCTGCGTGAAATTCGATGCCGTAATCATAATCGGTACATCGGATGAAGATGATGCCTTTCTCCGGAAGAACAGGGAAAAATTCAGGAATATTATCCTGCTGAACCGTGAAGTGGAGGGATATCCGTGCTCGATCGGCAACGATTATGAGGCGTCCGCAGAGCTGGCGCGGCGGATTGCCGCCGCGAAACATTATGAACGTTATGTGCTTCTCCGCGCAGAAAAGATCAGCGCCTGCGAACAGAAACGGATTGACGGTTTCCGCGATGCGCTGAAAAAAGCCGGAGAAACGGATGTCAGGATTCATGAAAGCGTTGCATCGGATTCTCTTGAAGCGCAGTGCGGGAGTCTTTTGGAACAGCACTTCCGGGAAAAGACTCTTTATTTCATCCCGCAGTACTATCCGGCGGCGCGGTTCCTGAAATATCTCCGGCAGAAAGGAATTTCCGTGCCGCAGGACGCCGGAGTCGCCGCTTACGACAGCCATTCGCTGCTGACCGATTTCCTGTCGCCGGCTTTGACGACTGTTGATCCGCGGATTGCCGGCATGACGCGCCAGGCGCTTCTGCTTGCGCGCGGCATCAAGGACGGGAAAAAGGTTTCCGGGAAAGTGACGGAGTCGGTTTTTGAGTCCGGGGAGTCTGCGATTCATGTATGAGAACTCATCCCTGCGGGGATGATGAACATAGAGAACAAAACACAAGGAGTCTGTTCAAAATGAACGACAGAATCAAGTTTTCCGGTCACACTATGGGCGCGCCGAAATGTGACATCTTTGAAGTGATTGAACTTTTCAAGAGCATCGGCTACGACGGCATCGAAGTCCGTGTTGCGGCGGACGGTCAGATCGACAGCGAAAAGCTTACGGACGAGGAGGCGCGCAAGATCGATGCCGTAGCCCGGGCGCAAGGGATGGAATTTTCCTGTCTGACCTCATATTATCAGAATTTTGTGAAAACGGAGGAGCGTGAAGACGTGATCAGGAACCTGAAGCGCGTGATTGAGATTGCCGCTCTCCTGCATTGCCCTCTGGTGCGTGTTTACGGCGGTGTGGAACCTTTCAGCCAGCAGGGTGTCTGGTTCAATGACGTATGGAGCCGGACCGTTGACGGAATCCGCAGAACGGCGGAATACGCGGCAAAATTCGGTGTCCGCATCTGTATCGAGACCCATATCGGTTCTCTGACGATGAGCGTCCGTGATACAGTCCGCCTGATTGAAGATGTCAATATGGCGAATGTCGGCATGCTGCTCGACTATGCGTGGGTTGAACTTGCCGGCGTGGAAACAGGCGCGGAGGCGATCCGCAAAGCCGCGCGGCACATTTCCCACGTCCATATTAAAGACTGGACGCTGGAATCACGGATTCCGCTGAAGAAGAAATCCTGCCTGATGGGAGAGGGAACGGTCCGCTGGCAGGAGGCGCTGGAGGAGCTGAAGAAAGTCGGTTATACCGGATATGTCAGCGATGAATATGAAAAATACTGGTATCCTGCGGAGCTTCCCGAACCGGAGATCGGAATGAAGCATAATCTGGAGTATGCAAAGAAATTCCTGTTGGGAAAATGACAAATCGTATTCCGGCGGAAGGGGAATGCCGCTGAATACATCAAGTGAGAGGGGTGAATCTTATGTGTGGCATTTGCGAAGAAAACATGGAACCGGGCAGGAACAGGACAGTGCATGACTGTCTTCGTTCTTCCTTGTTCCTTATGAGGAAAAGTTGTAAAGAGGATGTTTCATTCCGTCAGCAGCAGGACAGGGCAGGACATCGCCAGTCTCCTGATCTTACTTCTTCTTTCTTCATTCGATTGTTCAATTGTTTCCCGGTTCCTTCTTACTTCAAAATTTCTTGTTCTTCTGTTCTTACTTCGAGGGTGAAAATAAGAATTTTCACCCTGATCGAGCTCCTCATCGTGATAGCGGTCATCGCGATCCTCGCGGCGATGCTGATGCCGGCATTGAGCAAAGCGAGGGAGAGCGCAAGAAGGACGCAGTGCGCCAGTCAGTATAAACAGATCGGAACGGCATTGGGCATGTATATGAATGATTATGCGGATTATCTGCCCGGACCGAGTTACGGCAAACCTTATTCCCCCGCATCATCTTATAAGCCGGGCAATAATTTTGTTTATGCACTGGATTCACTCTATATCAGAAATTATAATGGCATGACGGCAAGTAATCCTCATGCGACAGCGGCTGCGGCACCTCTCTGGCATTGTCCGAGCAACGGAGTGAAGGTCTTGGAAATCAGCGGTTCCAGAATCGGCAAACTGCATCAATTCAGTTCCTCGATATCTGCATATGAACAGCTTTTTGGCATTCCGGATGTTTCCGACCCGAAAAAGTTCGGAATGATGAAGTTCCCCGTATCACATTCCAGAATACCGCTTTATGCTGAATTGAATGAAAAAACAGAGGGCGGCAATGTGCTTGCCGCGCCGCATAACGGGGCATTCAACGTGATCTATGGAGACCTGCATGTCGCTTCAAGGACAGACCGGGAGATGATGCGGGCGGATCAAAAGGGCTGGTGTCTGGAGCGGTAAAGAAGATTCAACTTGAAACAATCAATGAAAAAGGAGAAATGAAGATGAAACAGATGTTGGCATGGAGCCTGCTGCTCCTCGGTTCCGTTTCCTTTGCGGATGCATGGCGCGCGGAGGCGGAGGATTTTAAAGCCTCCGACAGCTGGCAGCAGGGAGTCGGCAAGGAGCTTTCCGGCGGGAAGTGCATGGTGGCTCTCAGGAAGAACGGCACGCTCACGGCGGATTGCAAACTGGCGAAAGCCGGCAAGTATTATGTCTGGGTGCGAACCCTGACGTATGGCGAGAAATGGAGAACCGGCGAGTTGAGCATCAATGGGAAAAATGCCGGAGTTTTCGGGGATGAACCGCTCAAAGAGGGAATGAAAAAGGGAACATGGCACTGGGTACGGCTTGCGAATGCCGTTGAACTGCCGGAAGGAAAGATTACGTTCGGCGTGAAGACCCCGAAAGGATATGTCCGCCTGGATGCCGTCATCCTGACCGATGACGCTGCGTTTATTCCTGCGGATGAACGCGCCGGAATGGAAAAGGTGCAGAGTCTGCCCCCTTTTCCTGATCCCCTTTCCGCTGTAAAGCTTCCGGCGCCGCGCGGAAAGGGGGAAAATGTGCTTCTGTTTCACGGATCGCGTCCCTGGGTTGCGGGAAACACCACGGCATTCCTGAGCGAGAGCGGATGTCGTGTCACGACGCTGGATTCGAAGTATCTGGACGGCCTGGGCGGAGCTTCGATCAAGGCATTTCTCACCGATCTTGTCGAACCGGAACCGATGGACGGCATCACTCCGGCGATGGAACGCCTGGGGGACTATAAACTGGTGGTCGTCACCGCAATTCCTCCGGCGATGCAGAAGAAATTCTTTACTCCGGAACGGATTGAAAAATTGAAGGCGTATGTGAAGAACGGCGGTTCGCTGATGGTGAACTGCCATGTGCCGGAGACGCTCGGAGACTTGCTTCCGGTCAAGCTGGGGCCGATGTTGGAGAATCAGGAGAATTTCAGGGTGAAACGCCCGGCGGGCAAAATCTTTTCGGTTCTGCCGGAAGAATGGCCGTGTCTCGCTCCGTTCAGAAAGGCGGAACTTCTTTCCGGTGCCGAACTGCTTGCCCCGGTGGTGGACGGGCAGGGAACGCAGACCGGCATTTTCGCCGCCGTCAGGAATTACGGCAAGGGCAGAGTGCTTTTCTTTAATGAGGACTGGAACCGGAAACAGGGGATGCGGCAGATTTTTTCATGGGCATACGGAAAGGCGTTGATGACGGCTCTTGCCGGCAGTGTTTCCGGCATTCCGCTTGACCCCGCGAAAACGCTGTACCCGCTGACTCCGCCGCCGGAAAGAAAAGTCCATGAAAAGCTGACGCTTTCCGTTGCCCAGCCTCGAATGGAGCTCAGGGAAAACACGGAAAACGCGGTTGTTGCAGAACAGGACGGCAGGTCTGAAATCCGTTTTGCAAACGGAATCCGGATTCAGGTTTCCGCCGATGGTGCCGTCGATGTGTTCTGGAAGGATGCGAAAGTACCCTATCTGCGAGGGCTGCGGGCGCCTGAACTGGTGTTTTCCGGCAGGCTGATTGAGGTGGACGTCGATACGGCGGAAGCGCTTGAAAATGCGAAAGCAGGGAAAACCGTTTCCGGGAAGTGGACGTTTCAGGGAATCCGCCGGGAGGAGCCCCGGAGCGCGACTCTTGCATTCCGGAATGAGAACGGCACAATGCTTGAATGGCGGTTCAAAGCGGGGACGCTGCATCTGGACGGACGTGATTTCACTGCCTTTGCGGAACGTGTGTCCATTCCGAAATCATCCGGGATGATTGAATCTCTCAAATTCAACTCGCAGTTTGCGGCGGGGACGGATTCCGCCGGACACCTTGCAAGGAGAATGTCCTGTTATTCACCGCCGCGCGGATATGCGGAATTCGATCTTTCCGGCGCAAAGAAAGCCGACACATGGTCATGGCAGTTCTTCGGAAGCGGACAGCCCTTTACGTGGATTGTCTCTCCGGCGGGAATTTATTCGGAGTTTGTGGATTCCCCTGTCCCTGCCTCTCCCAGATTGCAGGTCGCGCAGGGGGATAAGGCGGTTTCACAGGAATTGAAATTGATCGCCGGATATCGCCGCGCGCCGCTGGAGATGCCGTATGTCTGGCACGCATTTTCGCCGGGAGCCGAGCGCGGGAACAACGACTGGAT
>DXVA01000180.1:0-7375 GCA_019408975.1 Lentisphaeria bacterium
AGCTTTTCTGGAATCCCGAAGCTGACCCCGACGCCCTGCGCGACGAATTCATCCGGCGCGCTTACAGGGAAGCGGCGCCCGGAGTCATGCGGTTTTATCATCTGATTCGTGACAGCTGGCTGAAAGATCCGGCACCCTCCGCCTTTAATGACGATTACCGGAGATCCGCCGGCCGTTATATTGTCGATAAAAAATTGACGGTTCCCTGTCGTCAGGCTCTTGACGAGGCGGCGGAAACTGTGCGCGATCCTCGCTCGAAAATGCTGCTGAAGCGGCTGCGCGCCACCTTTGACCGCTGGATTGCCGAAGCCGTATCCGGTGCGATTGCGGAGCAGGCGGTTCCGAAAGCGGAGATACGGAATTTCCCGGGTTTCGATTTTACCGCCGGTGTCTGGCGGAAAGCTGCATCCCTGCCGCCGTTCCGCAGGATGGGGGTTCCTCTGGCTGTGCCGCCGGAAGCGACCGATGTGAAAGTGGTTCACGACGGAGAGACGCTCTATGTCGCTTTCCGCTGCCCGTTTCCCGGAAAACTTGAAGCGAAAGAGAATCTGAAACATGATGAATGGCCGGCGGGCGATCACGCCGAGATTTTTCTGGCGGGGAAGAATGGATATTATCATTTTGCTTTTGACTGCAACGGCAACCGTTATGATGCCCGCGGGACGGATTCTTCATGGAATGCGCCCTGGGAGGTCCGGACGGAGAAACGTTCCGGCGAATGGCGCGCGGTGGCGGCGATTCCCCTGAAATCGTTCGAGGCGGGCATTGAACAGAACAACCGCATCCGGGGGCTTTTCTACCGCGCCCGCCCATCACGCGGGCAGGAACGGACCGTCCACAGTACATGGGGCGGCGGGCAAGTCCATTCATTCGATACCTTCGGCGAACTGGTTTTTGCCCTGGAATAATTTCTTTCCGGGCGATGAAAGGAGCAACCCCGATACGGGACACGCCTGTATCGGGGTTGTTCAGGTGCAGTCTTTTTGAATCAGTTCTGTTCCGGTTGTCTGAAAACGGTGATATTGCCATTGGCGGGTTTGACCGCTTCCTTCGCTTTGTTCAGCCGCTGTTTGTAATACTCGTAAAGACAGTTCTGGCTTCGTGTTTTTTCATATGCCCCCATGTTGGCGGTCTTGGAATACTGATTGATTCCGGTGACATGCCTTCCTTTGCGCCGGTCATTCAGGCACGTCCGGAGAATGAAATCAAGTTCATCGCGGATATCTTTGGAATCCACGGGGAACAGCGTTTCAATTCTGCGGCGCAGATTGCGCGGCATGAGGTCGGCGCTGCCCATGTAATACTCGGGCGAGCCATTGTTGAGGAAGTAATAGATGCGCGAATGTTCCAGGTAACGGTCCAGAATGCTGACGATCCGGATATTTTTCGCAAACTCCGGCGGCAGGCAGTAAGGCGTAATGCCGCAGATGCCGCGCACGATCAGCTCGATTTTGACATGGCGGCACGCCGCATTGTAGAGGTGTTCGATCACTTCATAGTCAATGACGGAATTCACTTTGATGATGATATGCCCGGGATTTTCTTTCGTCGAGATCCGCGCCTCGCGGTCGATCAGGAAAATGATCTTTTCGAGCATGTTGAACGGTGCGACGATGAGCTTGTTCCAGTTCGGCGGCGCCGAGAAGCCCGTGATGACGTTGAACAGCGCCGAGACATCGGTAGCCAGCACCTTGTCGTTGGAAAAATAACCGATATCGGTATAGAGGCGCGCGGTCTTGTCGTTGTAATTGCCTGTGCTGAGATGCACATAACGGCAGATTCCGTCGTCTTCGCGCCGGATCACCATCAATGCCTTGCAGTGAACTTTGAGCCCGGCAATGCCGTAGACGACGTGCGCTCCCGCTTCCGCGAGTTCGCGTGCCCAGATGATGTTGTTTTCTTCGTCGAAACGCGCCTTGAGCTCGACCAGAACCGAAACCTGTTTGCCGTTCCGCGCCGCTTTGACCAGCGCTTTCACCACAGGGGAGTTGCCGCTGACACGGTACAGAGTCTGCTTGATCGCCAGCACGTTCGAGTCTTCCGCCGCCTGTTCCAGAAGTTTGACGACCGGGTCGAACGATTCGTAGGGGTGATGCACAATGAACGGGCTTTGTTCGCGGATCGCGGCAAACATGTCTTTTGTTCTCAGCAGATGCGAAGACTGGAGCGGCGGAAGCGGTTCGTCGATCAGCTCCGGGTAGCCTTGCAGGGACGCCAGCGCAAACATGGATTTCAGGTTCATGATACCGCTGACCGGCTGAATCAGGCGTTTCCCGGCTTCGTTGATGTACAGCTTTTTGAGGAGCCATTTCTTCGCTTTCGCGGAGATGCCGGATGAAAGTTCAAGGCGGACAAGACTGCGTTTTGTCTTTTTGCGCAGTGCGATCTGAATTTCCGTCATGAGGTCGGCAATGGACTCCTCGTCAATGGAGAAGTCCATGTCGCGCGTCACGCGGAACATGGCGCATTCTTTGATTTCCGCGCCGGAAAACAGCAGGTTGAGGTTGTTCCTGATCAGCTCTTCCGCCGTGATGTAGACCAGCCCGTTTGCGGAGCTTTCGATCTGGATGAAGCGGGGAATGACCGACGGAACTTCCAGAATTGCAAATTTCTCCGCCGTTTCCTTTGCGGGGACGAGGCGGATCAGGATTTCGAGTCCGAGGTTCGGAACGAGCGGGAACGGATGCGACTGATCGATGCCGATCGGTGTCAGGACCGGGTAGATTTCCGTGGTCATGATCTTGAGAGCGGTATTTTTCTGGAGCGTCGTCAGGCTGTCCCATGAAGCAATCGTGATCTTGTGCTTCCTGAGTTCCGGCAGAATGTCGTTGTTGAGGTAGCGGTACTGGCGTGCGACCAGTTCCTTGATTCTGCGGTCGAGTTCCGCAAGCAGTTCCGCAGGTTCATAACCGTATTCCTTGTAGATCCGGTGAAACTTCGTATCCAGCTGGCTTGTGATTCCGGCAATGCGGACCATGAAGAATTCGTCGAGATTGCTGCTGAAAATCGCAATGAACTTGAGACGTTCAAGCAGTGGATTCCCCTTGTCGGCGGCTTCATCCAGCACACGGGCATTGAATTCCAGCCAGCTGATGTCGCGGTTGAGAAACTGTATCTGGTTTTTCTGGTTTTTCTGTCTCATGTTTTGTGCTCCGTTAATAGAAAACGACTTTGCGCGCGAAGACGCTCCGGAAATAGTTCGTGTCAATCTCCACCATGGATTCCGTGAAGTGCGAAATGTTGTCCTCAAGACGTATCACGATACGCTCCGGTTCGATCCTGATGGTCATGTGGTCGGGAATCGAGGACATTGCCGCGAGCCCGCAGGCGATGCGCAGGATCGCCGCCAGTTTGTTCAGGATCGAACGGTCTTCCTGCGTCAGGCAGGCATACTCCGGGTGCAGCATTTTCGGCTCGGCTTTGCGGTGATAGCGCGCAACCAGCGCCGCGAGACGCCGCTCCCGCATGGAGATGCCGGGAATCTCCGTGTTCATGATGATGTAATAGGAGTGTTTGTGATATGCCTGATTGTTGATGAAGAGCCCGCTCTTGTGAAGCCGCGCGGCAATGCGCAGGATCAGAAGTTCGCGCTTGCCCAGCCCGTGCAGTTTTTCCAGCAGCGTGAAGAGACGGTCCGCAAAACAGCAGGTGCGTTCACTGTATTCGTTCCAGCAGAGGTAGCGGGCGGCGGTACGGTTGATCAGATTGTGAATCTGTTCATCGAAAATGTCCTTGATTCCGAGTTCGGCATGGATGAAGTCGCGCATCAGGACGTTTTTCGTGGATGCCATCGGTATGACGATCGACTCCGCATCCGTAAGGCGCAGGAGATTCTCAAGAATCATGCAGCAGGGGGCGATGGTTTCCGCCAGATCGGGAGGTATCCTGTATTTCTCGCTGACTTCCTCCAGACTCATATTGAGGACTGTGGAACGCAGATTGAAAAATTCTTCGCGTGAAATGCTTGCGGCGACCATGCCGCGGCGTCCCGTCAGCTTGAACAGCGTCCGGACCGAGGACCCCATGGCGATGATGGTCTGCGCCTTGATCCGCCCCGAGATGTGTTCGAGTTCGCTGAAGGATTTATCGACGAGCATGGAAACGAACTGAACCATGGCGGTGGAGGAAAACGTGCCGGGCATGAGTTCAATGGCGCGCAGGGTGCCGACTTTCAGGGTTTCCGTGAAGCAGAGCTGTCCGCAGTCGTAGGCGCTGACCTGGCAGGCTCCGGTTCCGATGTCTGCGATCAGCATCGCTTTTCTGGTGAAACCGTACTTTGCCGGAACATCGCTGATTGTGGCGATATAGTCGAGGCGTGCCTCGTCCGTTCCATCGAAAATCTGAATCCCGATTCCGGTTGCGTGGCGGACCCGTTCAATGAAAATTTCCGCGTTTCCTGCTTCCCGCACCGCACTTGTGGCGATTGCGCGGCAGTGAGTGACTCCATATTCTTCCATCTTCTGCTTGAAATTGCGCAGGATGCCGCAGAGAATCTGGATGGATTCGTCGCTGATCATGGCGGTACGGAACACATTGGAACCGAGGGGAACCGGCATTTCCAATTCTTCCAGCTCAACGAAGGAACGGTCGGAAACGTTGACTTCTGCAATGAGCATACGTGCGGAATGCGCCCCGATATCGATTGTCGCCATCAACCTTTTTTCAGGTCTCCGGGGCATGTCAGACATTGCCCTTTCTGCGCGCCAGAATGGTCGCTCCGACTGCGACCGCGTTATCGCCGTAGGCACTGAGGCGGATTTTTATTTTGGACGGCGGAATGCCGAACAGATGGGATTCAAAGCTCTTCCGGAATACAGGCAGGATTGCGTCGCCCATGGAGGCAACGACTCCGCCGCCGAGCACAATGCACTCCGGTGCGACGACCGCGCAGGTCGATGCCGCCGCGATGCCGAGCATGACGGAACCTTTGTCTATGACGTTGCGGACAACGGGATCTCCCGCAGCATAGGCGCGCGCAAGGTATTTGCTCTTGATGTTCGTTGATTTCAAGTTGAATTTATCGGTCGGCAGAAGCGTGGAGAGCGCCCGCTTGCGGATTTCCTTCTTGATGGCTTTCACGTAGGCGATCTTGCTGCAGTAGGCTTCGATACAGCCCTTGTGACCGCATCCGCAGCGGCGTCCGCCCTTTTTGATGATCATGTGTCCGAGCTCCGCCGCGAGCCCGCAGTTGCCTTTCAGCAGCTTGTCTTCCACGACAAGCCCGCCGCCGAGCCCTGTCCCGATGAAATAGCCGACTACGGTACGGCAGCCTTTCGCCGCGCCGGAGTGATACTCGCTCAGGGTGCCGAGGTCGCCGTCGTTGCCGAGATAGACTTCCTTGCCGGTCAGCTTCTTGAAGATCGCCTTCATGGAGAAGTTTTTCAGTCCGAGATTGGTGGCGAAATGAGCATCGCCTGTGACCGGATCGACGGGGGAGGGGAGGGCTGCGCCGATATGGCTGACGTCTGCAAGAGCCAGATTCATCTCCGCGAGGGCGAGTTTCCCGGTGTCGATCATCGCCTGCGCAATTTTTTCCGGCGTGGAGTTGGACTCCGTCTGCGTTTTGGCAGTTGCCAGGACACTGTTCGAGGCGTCCGTGACAACCGCATAAATTTTACTGCCGCCGAGGTCGATCCCAAGGGCAAGGTCATTTGAATCCATGGCAAACTATTCCTTTCATTGTCATATTGCAGTCAACATACACTAGCTCGCGAAAGGACTTTTGCAACAGCGGATCTGTTGGATTTCAGTTAGAATTTGACCACGCTGTAACAATCATCCGCTCCGTTCCCGCTGGATTGTTTCCATTCGAACGGCGGGAAAATATCCTTGAAGTCCTCCGTCAGAAGATCGGTGCGCGTCACGAAGTAGACTTCTCTGCCTTTTTCCTTTTCCGACCGGATCAGTTTCTGAAGCCCCTCAAGGTCCGGAATGAAACGGTGTTCCGCATCCGGATACGCCAGCCCGTATTTGATCTCGCCTTTGGAGAGGAAAATATAGGCGTCCGAACGTTTATAGGTCCAGCAGACATCCTGAAAGGGGCGGCGGAACGTGATCAGCGTGGCATCCGCCGGAATCGGAATCGTCGCCAGATACTCGGAAGGCGCCTTGCGTTCCGCCACGACATCGGGGAAAATAAAATGCGAGCATACGATCACATAGAGGAAGCCGAAAATATAAAGCGTGATTTTGCGCTCCGGCGGAGTATTCTTCGACAGTGCGGCAAACATGAAAACTGCCCAGAGGATGGCGGCAAGCACAATCATGATATATTTTACGAGTTCTTCGTGAGAGTAGAGTCTTACCGGCCATCCCGTGAACTGATTGACGCTCAAACCGACGGCACCGACGATCAGCACCGCCGAAAACAGGATGGCGGTGATCTTGAAACTCAGCATGCTTTTCTTTTCAATGAAGAACCGTTCCGAAAGTCCTGCCGCGATCAGGATTGCGAGAGGCGCGAAGCAGGGCAGGATATAGGTTGCGAGTTTTCCGCTGGACAGTGAGAAGAACAGAAAGGGCATCAGAAAACAGCAGAAACTGTATTTCAGCAGTTTGCTGGAAAAAACAGTCTTCCGCAGTCCGAGCACTATGTCGGGAATCATGACGACCCATTGGAGCATTCCCAGCAGGAGCACCGGAATGAAATAGAAAAAAGGTTCGCTGTGCTGTGCCTTTTCCTGCCCGAAGAACCGCTGGATATGCTCGACGAATACAAAGTAGCGCCAGTAATCCGGCTGAGCCTGATGCACTGCAATCGCCCAGGGTGCAGAAATTACGATGACGCCCAGCAGGGGAAGCCACGGCAGAATCAGAAGCTCCTTCCAGCGTTTTTCCCAGAGAAGGTAAGGGACAATGCAGACCGCGGGGACGGCAAATGCCAGAAAACCTTTCGTCAGGAAAGCACAGCCGCACATGACGCCGGAGAGAAACAGAAGCCCCCACTTCTTCCTGCGGGAACAGTTCTCATCAATGGCGAGGAAAAAGAACGCCGTCGTCGCCGTCAGGAAAAAAGTCAGGATCGGGTCGAGGATCGCAACTGATCCAAGCACAAAGACAAGGGGAAAGGTCAGATAGACTGCTGCGGCGAACAGCGCGTTCCTGCGGTCGAGGTAACGCAGGGCAAGGAAAAATACCAGAAACGCGCTGCCGAGCGTCGCAAGCATCCCCGGCAGGCGCAGGGCGAAGGCATTCTGCCCGAACAGTTTCATGGAGACCGCCCAGAGCCAGTATCCCATCGGAGGCTTCTCGAAATAACGGACCCCGTTCAAGGTCGGGGACACCCAGTCGCCGGCGGCAATCATTTCCCGAGCGATTTCGGCATAACGGGATTCATCGGGTGCCATCAGCGGGCGCCCGCCGATCGGCAGGATGA
>DXVA01000180.1:7385-8826 GCA_019408975.1 Lentisphaeria bacterium
AATGCCGTTATGGCTGCAATGATCAGAATCCATTTCTTTTGCATAAAAACCTTTCCGGGAAACGGAGCGTTATCCCTTCAGAGCCAGCCAGCCTTCCCGTCCGGGGATTTCTCCTTTTACAATGGGGGCGCGGGGCAGGGACGCCGTATCCGCGGGCAGCAGATCGCCCGGCGCGGTGAATGTCATTCCGCGCGCTTTCGCCATCGTAAGAAACTCATCGAACATCTTCATGCAGGCGCCGCCTTCGGCTTCCGCATGGATCGTGAGCATGTTGTAGGAGTCTTCCTGAACGGTTGCCAGCAGGCGCTCGTTGTAATTTTCGTTTGTCACACCGTTTTTACCGAGCATTTCGTCATAAGTCGGCATATTGAGCGGCATCTGCGGTGTCGCCAGTTCTCTGCCGCCGACCACGGGAATGAAAATTCCGGAACCGCGACAGTCGCTGTTGTATTTGAAATGGAAACGTTCCTTTACAGACAGGGTGCTTTCCACGCACTTCCAGCCGGGAACTGCGGAGCAGGTCGGAGCCTTGCCGGTGATGCGTTCCAGTTCATCATACGCTTTTTTGATATGTTCGTAAATCGCTTCGGGAGACATTTTATCGACATGCGCCTGCCATCCGTGATGATCCCAGGCATGAACGCCGATTTCGTGTCCGGATTCCGCACAGGCACGGATTACGGGAGCGAGATTTTTCCCGATCTTCGGCCCCGGCCACATCGTCCCCATCAGGAGAATGTCCATGCCGTAAAGACTTGCCGCCCTGGTGCGCATCATTTTCCAGAGAAACGCCGGCTTCAGGAGACGCCATACATGGCGTCCCATGTTATCCGGTCCGGCGGAAAAGAAAAACGCCGCCCTGACGCCGTGTTTATCAAGCACGCGGCAGAGATTTGGAACACCGTCGCGCGTTCCGCGATAGGTGTCTACATCGACTCGAAGCGCAATCTTCATTTTGTCGTGAACTCGCCGGATTCCACCGCCTGCCGCAGGAAGAAGTCCAGCGTCATTTTGATGGAGTCTTTGAATTTGACCTGCGGCTCCCAGTCACAGTATTTCTTTGCATTTTTGATGCTCGGCTTTCTGTGCTGGACATCCTGATATCCCTTGCCGTAGAAGGCGCTGCTCTCAACCTCCTTGTAGCCCGCGAACGGCGGGAATTTCTTGCGGAGCGGATGCTTGCTGAACTGTCTGACCAGTTCTTCGGCAAGTTCCTTGATGCTTGCTTCGTTGGCGGGGCATCCGATATTGATGATCCTGCCGTCGCATTTGCCGTCTTTGTTCTCAATAATGCGGAACAGGCATTCGATGCCGTCGGTGACATGCGTGAAGCAGCGTTTCTGCAAACCGCCGTCGATGAGCTGGATCGGTGTCCCCTGAACCAGATTGAGAATCAGCTGCGTGATTGCGCGGGAACTGCCGATTCGCGCAGAGGAGAGGC
>DXVA01000181.1 GCA_019408975.1 Lentisphaeria bacterium
AAATATCTTCGCGTGGTCTGAAGTGAACTTCACCGTATGCACAGTCACCTGCTGGCACTCGGTTTGCTGGCGGACGCTTTCGGTTTTGAGAATCTTTTCATGTCGCTCTGGAAGACGCGCGAGCGCATCATGGACGCGATGGAATACACGACCGGCGGGCGCGTCATGCTCGGAAGCTGCTGTATCGGCGGTGTCCGCAAAGACATCAACCCCGAACAGAAGAAATTTGTTTTTGACCAGCTTGCCACGGTGGAAAAGGAACTCAAATCCCTTTCCCACGTCCTGCTTGACGATTACAGCGTGAAACAGCGTCTGGTCGGCGTCGGCGTGATGGACAGGAAGACTGCCTACGAGAGCGGTGCGGTCGGTCCGACGGCGCGCGGAAGCGGTCTTGAGATGGATCACCGCATGACGGGTTACTGCGCTTACGGCGAACTTGCTTTCCAGCCCGTTGTGGAACAGGACGGCGACTGTTACTCCCGGACGAAAGTACGTGTGCGGGAGCTGTCGCAGTCGATTGAGCTGGTCCGTTCCGCTTTGGACCACATGCCGGATTCCGAACTCAAGACGCCGTTCAAAGGCAATCCGAACGGTGAAGTCGCCGTTCGCGCCGAACAGCCGCGCGGCGAGGTGCTTTACTATCTGAAAGCGAACGGAACCGACAAGCTGGAACGTCTGCGCGTGCGCACGCCCACCTTTGCAAACGTTGCGCCTCTGCTTTCGATGCTGGTCGGATGCAGTCTTGCGGATGTCGCCGTGATTATTCTTTCTGTTGACCCCTGCGTCAGTTGTACGGAGCGTTGAAATGAAATTGTTTACGATGATGAAAGAGATCGTCCGCAACACTGTCTGCGGGCCTGTGACGAGAAACTATCCCGCGGTAAAGCGTGCGCCGTTTCCCGGTGAGCGCGGCAAACTGGTCATGGAGGAGGGCAAGTGTATCTTCTGCGGCATCTGCGCGAAGAAATGCCCGTCTCATGCACTGACCGTGACCCGTAAGCCGGAACAGGCATGGAAGTTCGAGCGTTTCCGCTGTATCCTCTGCGGAAGCTGCGTTGAAGCCTGCCCGAAGAAATGCCTGCACCTTGTCTCCCGGCTTGAACCGGAAGACAAGAAGGATTGATTTCGGAAGAACCGGAGAGACAGCGGGCGATGAAGATGAAGAAGCGGCAGGCTTGTACTGCCGGGGGGCGGGGCTTTTCGTCCGCCTCAGAATGTGAGGGCGTGCAGCCCTCGCGTTCTTCTCTTTACGGGGCATTGTATTCCGCTGTTTCTTCCGTGTTTCATGGGAACGGGGATGCTTGTATAGTAAGACCCTTTCCACTTATTCAATATACAGGAAGGGATTATTATGTTTCTGGGGATTGTCGCCGGGCTTGTTTCCGCACTGCTTCAATCAATTTCCTATGTATGCAGTGCAGACTTCATGCTGAAATATAAATCTCCGCTGCGTCTTGTCATTTTTTCACAACTGGTGATGGGAGCGATCTGCCTGCCTTTCGTTCCGTTTCTGTTTCCCCGTGAGCTTTTGGACTGCCTGCCTGAATTTGCATTGTGGATTGGCGCGTGGCTGTTATGTTTTTCCACCGGTCAGACAGCGTTCTTCAATGCGCTGCGTTCCATTGAGTCCAGCCGGATTTCATCTCTGCTCGGACTCAAAATTCTTGTTTTATCCGTGATTTATGTCCTGATAATGCAGATGCCGCTTTCCGGCTTGCAGTGGATCGCCGTATTCCTGAGCACAGTGGCGGCTGTCGGGATGAACTGGAGCGGCGGAGCCCGTTTTTCTCTCAAGGGAATTCTCTGGCTGGTTGTCGCGCTGATTTTTTATTCCCTGACGGATATGACGGAAACGCATCTTGTGAAAATGCCCCGGAGCGGGAACATGATTCTTGACAGTTTTGCAATCGGCGCGGTCTGCTACTCGGTTCTCGGCATTGCGACACTGCCTTTCCTGCTGAAATTCCGCTGGACCGGCAAACAGTTCATCCGTTCCGCTCCATTCGCCTTAGCATGGTATCTTTCACAGGTTGCACTGTTTGTCTGCTTCGGAATGCTTGGGACGGTGTTCGGAAATGTGATTCAGGCGAGCCGCGGACTGATCTCCATTGCCATCGGAATGCTTCTGCTTCATTATGGGCTTGGAAAACTGGATGCGGAAATCGGCGGTTCCATGTGGCTTCGCCGTGCGATTGCGGCAATCCTGATGACTGCGGGAATTATTCTGTATTCTCTGGCGCAGTGGCATTCCTGAGGAAATGTTTGAGTCGCTGCTGCTGCGGATTTTTTCAGATGCAGGGGACTGCATTCCGTTCAAAATATGGCCGGATTCGGAAAATCGAACCTTGCAAAAAAGCAAACAGGATGTACACTAAACGAGTGTCTGCTGAAATATACCGAAGGGATTGACCGGATAAGATGATGCGAAAGAAAATTCAGGATGGAAAAATCAAACTTGCCCTGATCGGACTGGGCTACGTGGGACTGCCTCTGGCTGTCGAATTCGGGAAAAAGTTCGATACCGTCGGATTCGATATCAAAGAGGAGCGCCTTGATATGCTCCGGCGCGGAGTGGACACCACCCTGGAAACCTCAAGGGAAGACCTTGCAGCGGCGCATCGCCTGAAATATACTTCAGATCCGGACGATCTCCGGGATCGCGATATCTTCATCATTACGGTGCCGACTCCCGTTGACAAATACAAACAGCCTGATCTGCTCCCGCTCTGCCGCGCAAGCGAAACCGTCGGAAAAGTAATGCGTCCCGGTTCGGTGGTGATTTATGAAAGCACTGTTTTTCCCGGCTGTACCGAAGAGGAGTGCGTCCCTGTGCTGGAAAAGTTCAGCGGATTGAAGTTCAATCGCGATTTCTTCTGCGGATACAGCCCCGAACGGATCAATCCGGGCGACAAAGAGCATACTCTGACCAGAATCCTGAAAATTACGTCGGGCTCCACCAGGGACGCGGCGGATATTGTAGACGCACTTTATCACTCGATTCTGGAAAAAGGCACCTACCGGGCAAGCAGCATCAAGGTGGCGGAAGCCGCGAAGGTCATTGAAAACTCCCAGCGGGATCTGAATATTGCATTCGTCAACGAACTTGCAAAAATTTTTCGCCTGATCGGAATCGACACCAATGAAGTTCTGGAAGCCGCCGCCACCAAATGGAATTTCCTGCCGTTCAAACCGGGGCTTGTCGGTGGGCATTGTATCGGAGTTGACCCTTATTATCTCACGCATAAGGCGCAGGCGCTCGGGTATCTGCCTGAAGTCATTCTTGCCGGGCGCCGGATCAATGACGGCATGGGGCAGTATATCGCCGCCGAGGTCGTCAAGCTGATGATCAAGAAGGAACAGCGGATCGCCAAAGCCAAGGTGCTGGTGATGGGAATTACATTCAAGGAGAATTGCCCGGATATCCGGAATTCTCACGCCATTGACGTGGTGAGGGGACTGTATGATTTCGGCTGCCGCGTTACGATTTTCGATCCATGGGCGGAGCCGGGAGAGGTTATGCGCGAATACGGGCAGAAATCCATCAAGGACGCTGCGGAGATTCCGGAGAAGGAGTATGATGCGGTGGTCCTTGCCGTTGCGCACCGGGATTTCAGGGCATTCGATGTCAGGCGCTGCCTGAAAGAGAAGGCGGTCATATTCGATATCAAGGGATTTCTCCCCAGAGAACTTGTGGACGGCAGGCTGTGATATGAAACCGGAAATCAAACAGGCAAGGATTCTGATTACGGGAGGGGCCGGATTCATCGGCTCCAACCTTGTCGAGACTCTGCTCAGCATGGATAATGAGGTGGTGTGCCTTGATAATTTCATCACTGGAAAACGAGAGAACCTGGCTCCTTTTCTGGACAACCCGGCATTCCGTCTGCTGGAAGGGGACATCCGTGATTTCGGCACCTGCCGTAAAGCCGTTGAAAATATGGATTATGTCCTCCATGAAGCCGCGCTCGGTTCCGTTCCGCGTTCCATTGCCGATCCCGTAACCAGTACGGAGATCAATATCACGGGATTCGTCAATATGCTTTTTGCCGCTGTCCAGGCGAAAGTAAAGCGGTTTGTCTATGCCGCAAGCTCCTCCGCCTACGGCGACAGCAGGGAACTGCCGAAAGTGGAAGATCGAATCGGGAAACCCTTGTCCCCGTATGCAATTACGAAATACGCCAATGAACTGTTTGCGGAGAATTTCAGCCGCATTTACGGAATTGAGACCATCGGACTGCGCTATTTCAATGTATTCGGCAGACGCCAGGACCCGTCAGGCGCATATGCGGCGGTCATTCCGAAATTTGCAGCGAGCCTGATCCGTCATGAAAGCCCCATGATCAACGGCGACGGCAGTTACTCACGCGATTTCACCTACATCGACAATGTGGTTCAGGCGAATATCCGTGCGCTGCTGACACAGAACAGGGAAGCGGTGAACACCGTGTATAATGTCGCATTCGGCGAGCGGACCACCCTGACACAGCTGTTCACCTGTCTGCGCGATGATTTCTCGATGTTTGACAGAGAAATTTCAAAAATTTCCCCGGTCTACGGTCCGGAGAGAACCGGAGATATTCCGCATTCTCTGGCTGACATCGGCAAGGCGCGCCGCCTGCTGGGCTATGCCCCTGAAATAGATGTCGAAGAAGGATTGCGGAGAACATCACGCTGGTATTTCGATCATCTTCGCTGAACCTGCCTCGCATTGCACCGGGCGTTCCGGAATAAAAAAACCGGTCATCCGACCGGCTTCTCATTTTCCCGTATCCGGGGGAAATCACTCTTTCAGCTTCGGTGCATCTTTGAGATACAGAATCAGAATCACCAGCAGATTGAAGAACACCCAGCAGCCAAAGACGCCCGCCAGCATATATTTGGTCGGGATCAGGCGTTCCACCACCAGTGCCGGCATCGTGACAGGCGCATAGAATTCAAGGGAGGAGAGATAATCCTTCATCAGAAGCTCTTTCATCTTGGTTGTCTTGCGGGCGGCGGAAATCATATTCTGAATCGTTGTATTGAAGAGTTTTACAAATGCCTGGGTATCCGCCTGCACAGTTTTTGCATCTTCGCCCTTTTTATTCAATGCAGTCAGCATCTGCTGATAATACTGTTTCTGGGCTTCCAGAAGCGCAACGTCGTTGCCGCACTCCAAAGCGGCATTCACAAGTTTCTGATTCATGGCGCGGTTCGCATCGCTGCGTATCAGCTTGGACAGTTCGGAGAAGAAAGAGGAGTCAAAATTGACCTGAGTGCCCTTGTCCATTTCCGTTTTCGTGGAATTCCCCGTATATTTTTCTCCGATCATTCGGATGGAATCCGTAATATTCTCAAGGACTGCCCTCTTTTCACTCAGTTTCTGGTCAATATCCTGAAGGCGGCTTGTCAAATACGCCACATCCAGCCCGGAATGAAGTTTCGGGTTCCGGAGCAGCATCTGGCGCAGGAGATTCAGCTGGTAATCCTGAATATGGCGGAAAGAGTCTATGATGTCATCGAGATATTCTCCACTGGGGAGCACAATGGCGCGGTTCATGGCGAGCGACTTCAACTGTTCGCAGAGTTCCAGCATCTGAGTATTGTAATACAGTGCCTGGTCAATCGCGATGAAATAACTGGCGTTCTGCCCGTTTTTCACTTTCTGCGCAAGGTCGCGGTCGAAATTGTTCAGCGGGATTTTCTCCGCTTCGAGCCTGCGGTACATTGCCGCCCATGTTGCAGGGACCTCATTGAGAATCTTTGCCGCCAGATTCGGGGGAATACCGGCGCAGTCCCGCATTGAGAGAACATAATTGAACTTATTGTCGATCTTGGCAATCGCCGCATTGTAATCATCTTCAAATCTTTTCAGATCAACGGCGGTAAGATTCCTGCGTCCGAGTTTTTCGCGGAACTCTGCACGGATCAGCGCCAGTTTTTCAGAATAGTTCGTGATGGAAAAAAGATTTTGGAAGTCATCAAAATCAATCATGCCCTGAAGTTTGTTTTTTTCATAAACCTGCTTCAATACGACCGGATTGATGACGTCGGCTGGAACAAAAGGCTTGCCGCTGGGGTAAATCACGATCATCTGCCCGCTTTTGCCTACGGTCGGGGGAAGATTTTTCATGTTCTGCATTACGGTTTCCACATCGGCTTCTCCAAGCATAATGCGGATGTCCTGCGTGAAAATCTTATTTGACGGCAGCAGCGTGTAACCGATGCCGAACAGGAGAACGGCAAGAACCAGGCTGACGGTGCCATACAGGAGAATCGTATTCCTGCGCTGTTTCAAGAAATTCATCAGTATCTGAAAAGAAAATTCATCCTGCGGCTGTTGTTCCATTGATAACTCCTGTTTTTAATTTCAATATTCAGTTGTATTAATAATTCAAAAGTGATACTATAGCTTCCAATGAAAATCTTTGCAACCCGTATTCGTGAAAAAATCCGGTTTACGGAGCGGACGGCACCGAAACAGTCATTTTCTTTCGCAGCAATGTACTGCCGCCTCTTCTGTTCCGAATGCAGTTTCGTTTTCCGGTTTCGGAGGACGGGACGCAAGATAATCGGTAAAAGCTGTTTCGGCAATGGTGAGTTTCACCAGCTGTATTTTTCTGTCGTCGCAGAATCTGCGCAGGTGTTCCAGATTTTCGTCCGATGCGGAATCCGTGGCGATTACGATCTTTTCGAAGGGATGTTCTTCGTAGATTTGTTCCACCTGATCCACTCCGCCGAAAACCTTGAACCCGTAAACCTTCAGCCCGTACAGCCCCGGATCGTCATCCATAATGCCGATCACGGACTCGGAAAAGGCTCTCCGGTTTGCGCAGAAAAGATAGCTGATGTAAACCCTGCAGTTCAGCCCGCCGCCATAGATCACAATGCGCTGGAGCATTGATGGCTCCTGGTACTGCAGATACAGTTTGCGGAACAGGAAGCCTTCTCCGTAATGAACGAGAAAACGTTCAAAGCAGATCAGCGTCAGGTTCAGCAGAGTGAAAAGAAGACAGCCGCCGATGAAGCGGCGCAGGCTCATATGTTCCACCGCAAGCATCGCATCATAGCAGAAGTAATAAAGCAGTGTGCAGGATATGGTGGAGCCGATCAGGATCGCCAGCGCGAGATGCCAGTAATTGTTCAGCCCTGCACGCAGCCAGTAGATCCGGTAAACGCGCGAGAAGCAGAGCACCAGAACCAGCGGGACAAATGCATAAAGGAAGAAGGAGAAGTGCTGGAACTGACCGATCAGGATGATGAATGTAATCAGAAAGGAGAGCCCGATCAGGAAAAAGTCGATGAACGGATGGATCATGTTGACCAGAATGCCCTGTCTCGGTTTGGCGAGTCCCCGCTGAATCAGGAGGGCGGAGTCGTAAATTTCCACGATGGCAAGCTGGCGGATCATGATGAGGATGGCGATTACAAGCGTCACATAGGCAACGGCGGGCATGGAATCGCGCAACGTCAGGAACAGCAGGGCTATTCCGGCGAAAATACATGCCATGAGATACATCATGAACGCCGTCGTCGTCTGCTTTTTGGTCTGCCGGAGCAGACGGTGGTGCAGATGATCCTGATCGCCGTCCATGATTCCTCCGGCTTCGGGATTCAGGAGCTTGCGCGTGCTGCGCCGCCAGATTGCCAGAACCACATCGAACAACGGCACACCGACCGCCAGAATCGGCAGGAGAAGCGAGGTGACGGTTACGACTTTGTCAATGGTCGAAAGCCCGATAATGGCGAAAATCAGCCCGAGGAACGTACTGCCGGTATCTCCAAGAAAAATACGGGCAGGATAAAAATTGTAGCGCAGGAAGCCGAGGCAGGCTCCGGCGAGAATCAACATGCAGACCGCCTCGGTATTCGGCCCGCCCACAAGAATGAACCAGATTGCCATGCAGCCGGAGGAGACGATCGCCAGCCCCGACGCCAGCCCGTCCAGTCCGTCGATCAGGTTGAATGCGTTGATGATCACAATGACCCAGATGAACTGGAACAGAAGGGACAGATATCCTGAAATTTCCCAGCCGAAAATGGAATATTTCTGATCGCCGGTGTACCAGATGATCAGAACCACGAAAAACTGCACCAGAAGCTTCTGCCATGATTTCATTTCACGGCGGTCGTCAATCAAACCGAGTCCGCAAAGCACGACGGCAGGCCAGAACAGGCGCCAGAACAGAGGCAGAACCGCCTGTGAGCTTTTTCCGCCGAAGCCGTACAGCGCCAGCGTAATGAAGAAAGCGAAGATCACGGCAATTCCGCCGCCGCGCGGAACCGGATTCTTATGGATATGCCGTCCGCCCGGTTTATCGACATATCCCAGGCGGGGCAGGAGCCGGATGCACAGGTAGGTGAAAATAAGAGAAAGAAAAATAGCAAGCATCGGGTAAATGAACAAACCCGCATAATTTTCGAAAAATTCCAGCATCATCCGCACCCGCTCGTAATTTGAAACAATATAAACGTCTATAAAGATACAGCATTTCCTGCGATTATTCAAATGCGGAACGGGAAAATCATCTGTTTTTACGGCTCTGCTCTCTCCTTCTGGTTCTGCATTGAATTCGGGGACTTCTTTTCTCCGTAAGATTGCAAAATACCTGATTTCATGGTATTGTAAGGAATGAAAGAATGTTGAGGTTGCAATTTATGGAAAAAGTGAAAATTCTGACAGTGGGGGCAGGGG
>DXVA01000182.1 GCA_019408975.1 Lentisphaeria bacterium
GGGCTCGGAGATGTGTATAAGAGACAGGTTCGGATATTATCCCTGTTCCGTCGCGGCATGGTACCTGGATGCGTTCACACTCGGTTATCTGGAGGAGAAATATCACATCACGGCGACTGCCAACTGCCGCGACCAGTGGGGAACGGACGGCTATTCCATCTGGGGTGGTTTCTGGGCGGGGGCGTATTACCCGTCGAGAGGCAATGCTAACCTGCCCGGCGAAGATGAATCCGGGCAGATCCGCGTTCCCCTTTTCCGGATGCTGGGAAGCTGTCCCGTCAATCAGTATGACAGTTCTCTCGGTGAAAACGGGCAGGGGGTATGCACTCTGGAGCCGACAGCCTGCAAAGATCCGCGCTGGATGAAGAGCCTGTTCCGCAATATGTTCGGGAATCTTGCAACGGATTACTCCTATATTCAGCTCGGTCAGGAAAACAGTTTCGGCTGGCGGCGTATGAAGGACGGATATGTGATGCAGATGGAGGAACTGGCGAAGGCATGTGCCGCTGGAGAGACGGAGGTTATGACGATGGGGGATTCCGGCGAATGGTTCCTGTCGAATTACCGTGTCACGCCTCCGCTTGCCACCGTTGCGTTGGAAGACCCCGAACCGGAGGGACGGCAGGCATTCTGGTATAACTCCCGTTATTACAGGGCGTCCCTGATCCGTCGCGGAAGCCGTCTGACGCTGCGGGATCTGCACTGTTTCGACAACCGTTACAGGGAAACTTATCTGGAGTCCCGATGTCATACGCACGCCATGATTGCGGATGCACTTCCCGTCGTGGAGGGATTTCTGTGGCAGAAAAACGGTGTTCCGGCGGAGATGAAAATCGAGATTCAGGAATCCGGTTCATGGAAAGAACCTGAATTCGATACTCTTTCCGTAGATACTGCGACGGACAACTGGCTGGAAATCATGGCGTCCGGGAAGAACGGAACCGTTTTCTGGTGTTTTACGGAAAGTTCCGTCACGATCCGTCTTGATGCCGGAGCGCCGTGGCGGATTCTCCTGCCGGTGAATCCGGAAGTATTCAGACGCGCGGAACCGGAGAAACTGGTCTTTGAACACAACGGCTGTGTTTATGAAACGGGGCTTTCCGGTATTTCCGGGACGGATGAAACGGAAACGGCTGTCCTGCTGGAAGCCGCTTCCGGGAAAGCGGTTCATTTTTACCTTTGAACTTTTTACCGCCGGAAAAGGTCTGGAAAGCGAACTTTTCCGGCGGTAAATTTTGATCTGTATTATTTTACGTCCTTGATTTTAAACTTGTCCCGCGCAACATCGGTTCGTATTGAAACATACCCGGAGACTTTCTACTCTTGGGACAGCAGGCGGATAACGGAGAGGCGCGTATGTTCGTCGAGCTCGTCACATTCCGCAACACGGCGTACCAGCTCGGATACGATTTCTGCCCGTGTGGTAATTCCTTCCAGATGGCAGACGGTCAGAAGATCCTTTTTTTCCGTTTTCTTTTCATACGGTAGAAAATCACGGATGAAAGGATAGAGCTGTATCCAGGTAGCCTCATTCATCAAGCTGTTCGCACTGCTGATATAGTTGCTCAGATTCTTCTGCGGAACTTTGCTTTGCCGGCTCAGTTCGCTTTGCGAACCAACTGCTTCAATCGCCTGAGAAATTGCCGAGCGGATCTCATTCGTAATTTTGATTCTGCGTCCCATAAGGCAAGACCAATACCAATTTTTATTTTTATAACTTTTTCCCTATAACATGTGCTGTTCACCTTCTTTTTCCAGAAAAAAATATTCTTTTATACTTGATTTAGAATTTAGTATAGATATAGTATAAAATAAGAAATATTCTATATGCTTGATCTATAATGAAAATCGGAAAAATGTCAGATACAGTCAGAAAAATCTTGTCAGTCGGCGGATGTATTCTAATTGCCGCAGGTGCAGTATTATGTGCACTCTGTTATGAACTGCTGCGGAGATACGATGGACATGCCTCTCCGCTGATATTTCCTCCGGCGGGACGTTTCCTTCAGCAGGAAAAATCCGGGATGCGGTTTGCCGTGTTCGGCGACTTCCGGATTCAAACGGTGCCTTTTGAAGCGGTGATGAGATCCATTTGCAACGACGGCGCGGATTTTGCGCTCTGCGTTGGCGACATGGCGAGAAAGCGTGAAATCCAGCATTTCTGCTGGCTCGCCGAACGGATGAAACGTGTGGCGGGAGAGCTGAAGATCTTCTGTACGCCGGGAAACAATGACAGGGAGTCAAGGGATCCACATGAAAACGGTCTGCGTGCATATCAAGGTTCCTTTGGACAGCCAGGTTACTGGTTTGCCTGGGGGGATTCGCTGTTTGTGTCGCTGGATACCTCCGCAGAACGCCTGGGAATTGGCGAGCTCGAGCGTCTGGAAGAAATTCTCAAGGCGGAAAGAAAACACTTCAGCAGACTGGTTGTGTTTACACATGTTCCTCCGGTCGATCTGCGCGACGGGGGACGTGGTGAATGCCTGCCTGATGAAGATGTGCGTCGTCTGGAGCCCCTGTTGCGGATGTATCGCGTCTCGCTGATCGTTGCCGGCCATCAGCATGCGGAGGCTCGCTGGGAGTTTGCCGGTGCACCGCTTCTGGTTGTTCCGACTTCCGGACAGAAAGGGGAAGGAAAGGACCCGCGTTATGGTTACTGGATGGTGGAACTTCTTCCCGACGGCGGCATCACGGCGGAGTGCAGGAGAGTGGAAGCCGACGACGGAACGGATGCAGTCGAATACATTTTATCCAGCCGCCTGAATCAGACCGGCTGGCTTTTCCGGGCGGGGCTCTGTTTTCTTTTGATTGGCGGAGGGATGTTGTTTTTCCGTATGAAAATCCAAAAGGCATGACGCAGAACTGATTTACTCTCCGCTTCCGCTTTTGATCCTGTCCCACGCCGCATTGTAAAGACGGGTGTCCGCGCCGAGATCAAGAGTCGGCATGGCGGTGTCCCACTGGGCTTTCGCCGGATTGATGCTCGGTTTATTCTTCAATTTTTCAGGAAGCAGTTTAAGCGCTTCCGTATTGGGACAGCGGAATTTGACGAACTGCATGTTTTCCGCAGCGATTTCGGGACGGTGCATGAAGTTGATGAAGTCATACGCCAGATCCACATTGGCTGCATCGGTCGGGATTACGAAGGTATCGGCGGTGAAGATATAGCCCTCTTTCGGGAAAACGAACTCGATGTTCTCATTTTCGTCAAGCGCCTGGAGCATGTCGCCGCTGTAAGTCTGAATCAGCCAGAACTCGCCGGAAATCAGACTGCGCTTCGCCTCGTCGACATCGAACTTCGCGATGTTTTTACGCCACCGGATCACGAGATTCGCGGCTTTGCCGATTTCCTCCCCGCTGCGGGTGTTCGGGTCATAGCCGAGCGTGATCAGCGCTGCGCCGATCGCCTGCCGCGGATCGTTCAGGAGCACACAGCGCCCTTTGAGATCCTCCCTTTCAAACATGCGCCATGAGGGTTCAAAGTTCCGGACCTTTTTTTTGTTGTAGCCGATGCCGGTGAAGCTTACGAGATACGGCACGGAATATTTCATTTCCGAATCGCGCACTTTTTTCAGGTAGTCCGGGTCGATGTATTTCAGATTCGGGAGCCTGCTTCTGTCGAGTTCCCGGAGCATTTTCTGGTCATACATCATATCCGTCATGTAAGTGGACGGAACGATCAGGTCGTAGCCGCCTCCGCCTGCTTTCAGTTTGGCATACATGGATTCGTTCGAGTCGAAGAAATCCAGTGCGACCTTGCAGTTGTATTCCTTCTCGAATTTTCTGATGACCTCCGGCGAAACGTAATCGCCCCAGTTGTAGATGTAAAGCACCGGTTTGCCGCTGCATCCGGCGAACAGGAAAGCCAGGCAGAAGACAATGGACAGGGAGAGTTTTTTCATTTTTTATCCTCCAGAAGTTTTTGTGCGATATAGACTGTGATGAACGTGACGATCAGCAGGATCACGGAAAGCGCATTGATCACCGCCGGATTGCCGTGTTTCATGGAACCGTAAATGTAAATGGGAAGCGTCAGGGAGCCTTTGCCTGCCACGAAGAATGTGATCACGTAGTCGTCCAGCGAGAGCGTGAACGAGAGCAGGGCACCGGCGAGGATTCCCGGCATGATCGCGGGAATCACCACCTTGAAAAATGCCTGGAGCTTGTTTGCCCCGAGGTCCAGAGCCGCTTCATAAAGCGAGAAATCGAAGTCCTGAAGCCGCCCCAGCACCACCATCGCCACGTAGCTGAGGCAGAATGTGATGTGCGCAATGATGATCGT
Organism: Lentisphaeria bacterium; assembly: GCA_019408975.1. Taxonomy (GTDB): domain Bacteria; phylum Verrucomicrobiota; class Lentisphaeria; order Victivallales; family UBA1829; genus UBA11452. Next base: position 4,283 of record DXVA01000182.1, read on the forward strand.
TGTGATGCCGAGATTTACCCGGATGCCCATGGTCTGGCGCAGAATGGGATTGATCCAAGCGAACAGCAGGACGAACAGCAGCAGCATACTGATGCCGCGCAGGATATCCGGCACGATCAGCGGCAGATAAACCAGCATGTAGTGGGTCTTCTGGAGTCTGTTGCGGTAGCGGTGCAGGGCAAATGCGCAGAGGGTTCCGAGAACCGTTGCGGTGACCGTTGCGATCGAGGCGATGACGAGCGTGTTCCGCAGAGCTTCCCAGATCCGGGCGTCGGAAAACAGCTGGGCATACCATTTGAACGTGAAACCCTTCCAGACGCCGCCGCCTTTGCTTTGATTGAAAGAGTTGACGGCGACCACGAGAAGCGGAATGTAGAAAAATACGATCGTCGCCCACGTGACGAATTTCGGGAAGAAACTGCGCTTTGTCAGAGTATGTTCTTTCATTTCTGTTTCACCCCCCGTGAATGTCTGGTTCCCGTAATGGATTTGCGGGAGCCGGTGAAGAATACTACGAAGAAGATCGGGATCATTACGACGAACATCAGCAGTGCGGACAATGCGCTGGCGTGCGGCAGATTGCGGTCGATGAACGTGCGCTGCGCGATTTTGTCGCCGATCAGTTCACTGGCGGTTCCGCCGACGAGGTCCGGTATCAGGTAGGCTCCGAGCGCGGGTATCAATACCACGATGATTGCGGTCCAGATACCCCGGCTGATGCCGGGAATGAAAACGCGGAAAAATGCCTGAAGCCGCGTCGCTCCGAGGTCCTGCGCCGCTTCGATCAGGGAAAAATCGAACTTCTCCGCCGCCGCATAAACCGGCAGGATCGCGAACGGGAGATAGGAATAGACCATGACCGCCAGCACAGCCCACGGATTGTAAAGCAGAGTCGCATCCTGCGGCAGAACTCCGACATAGATCAGGAACCTTGCGAGGGGGCCCTCTGCATGAAGCAGCACTTTCCATGCGAAAATGCGGATCAGGAAGTTGGTCCAGAAAGGAATGATGATCAGCAGCAGGAGCAGGTCGCGCAGTTTCTTCGGAACGCGCGCCAGATAATACCCCAGCGGCAGGGCGATCAGGATCGAGATCAGAGTCGAACCGACGCCGAGCGCGAGAGTCCTGACGATGATTTCGGGATAGTTCGGGTTCGAGAGCTCGCGGATTGTTTTCAGAGTCCAGCCGGAACCGATTCCGCCCCATGCGTCCACGGGCTTGAACGCCATCAGGAATACGATGACGGTCGGGATCACGAACCAGAGAATCAGCCAGATCATCGACGGCGAGGTCAGGAAAATCTCATTGAGTTTTTTTCTGGTGGAAGTTTTCATTTTCCGATATCCGGGTGCAGGACAAGAGATTCATCCGAAGGGCGATAGTCCTCCAGCATATATGCGTTGTCGGCGTGCCAGGTGAGCCAGACATCGTCTTTGTAACGGATTTTGCGGTCGAGCGCAAACGAGGTGTGCTGCTTGACTACAGCGACAAGACGTTCCCCGACGCGTATCCAGAAACGGGTCTGCGCCCCGAGATAGATCACATCCTCCACCTTGCCCTGAAAGAGATTGGTTCGCGGCGGCAGATGATCCGGCTTTTCCAGCGCAACCGAAAATTTTTCCGGGCGGATGCTCAGATGAGCGTGTTCGCCCTCCTTCATCTTTTTGTCATTGAAGACTTCCAGCGGAGGGAATCCGTCGATTTTCAGAGTGCAGTAGTCTCCGTGGATATCGCAGATCGTTCCCTCGAAGAAATTGGTGTCTCCGATGAATGCGGCGACGAAACTGTTTTTCGGCGCCTCGTAAACTTCGGTCGGCGTTCCTTCCTGCTCCACGATGCCTTGATGCATGACGGCGATATGGTTGCTGATGCTCATCGCCTCCTGCTGGTCGTGGGTCACGTAGACGAAGGTGATGCCGACGTCTTCGTGCAGGGAATCGAGTTCCACCAGCATTCTCTGGCGCAGTTTCAGATCCAGCGCCGCCAGAGGTTCATCCAGCAGAAGCACTTTGGGGCGGTTCACAAGCGCGCGGGCGATTGCGACACGCTGTTTCTGTCCGCCGCTGAGTTCGCGCGGTTTTTTGTCGGCGTGCTCGGACATCTGGATCATGTCGAGGTATTTTTCCACCTCGCGCCTGATGTGATTCCTGTCCGCTTTCGCTATTTTGAGCGGGAACGCGATATTGTCCCATACGGTCATGTTCGGGAAGAGCGCATAGCTCTGAAAGACCGTATGGATGCCGCGTTTATGCGGAGGGACACCGGTGATGTCCTCGCCGTCCAGGATAATGCGCCCCTCGTCCGGTTCTTCAAACCCTCCGCAGATTCTCAACAGGGTGCTTTTTCCGCATCCGCTGGGGCCGAGCATGGAAAAAATCTCGCCTGCGTTGATGGAAAGGGAGACATGGTCGAGTACTTTCTGGGAGCCGAAGCTTTTACTGATATTTTCGATTCTAAGGATTTCAGACATAAATGCCTTCTTGTTATTTTGATGGGCACTTAATCTATCATAGGATTGTGCCAAAGAAAGTGGTTTTCCGAAAGAAAAGATGAAAAATTTATGATTTTTTCAAGAGGAGGGAATGGGGAAAGGCGGAACAGAGATTCACGTTTTCTCTGTTTCCGCCCTTCGGAATTTCGTTCTCAGTTGAACTTGATGGCTCCTGTCATATTCAGGAACACGAACATGACGCTGACCGGCGTGATGAAACGGATGAAAAAGCCCCAGACGGACGCAGGAGTGAAGATGTGCTTGTAGGAGTCGCCGTAGCCGGACTCGCCGCGCATACCGGAAAGCAGGATGAAGAAATTCGTATCCAGCTCGCGCCCCGCGCCTTTGCGGATTTCGTTCATGGCGCTGCGCACGCCCCAGACCCAGCCGACGAATACCGAAACCGCCATGCCCGCCGCCGGGAGGAACCAGTTCGCTGTCAGGTTGTCCAGTGTCAGGAACAGGCTTCCGGGAGGTGTGCCGAAAAGGGTGGTCAGCCCCCTTTCCATCCACGGAATATTTTTCCAGGAACTCATGCTGATGGAGCAGAAGACCCCGAGAATGGAGATGGAGCTCCATGAGAGCAGCACCGCCGCCCAGCGTTTCATCTTGAAATAGTCGATCAGCACGGACACGATCACTTCCATCAGGCTGATGCCGCTTGTGAGCGCGGCAATCGATACCGCGATGAAGAAGAAAGAGCTCCAGACGGAACCCAGTCCGCCGGGGATCATATTGAACGCGGTCGGCAGAATCTGGAATACCAGGCCCTCGCCCGCCGCCGGCTCGAAGCCCATGGCGAACACTGCGGGAAAGATTGCCAGCCCCGCCATCATCGCGACCATGGTGTCGAGCCCGATCAGTTGAAGCACGCTCTTGGGGAGATTCGTCTCTTTCCTGACATAACTGCCGTAAACGATTGAGATGCCCATGCCGAGGCTCAAGGTATAGAATGCCTGTCCCAGCGCCACCAGCACCGCTTCGGCGGAGAGTTTCGAGAAGTCCGGCGAAAGGAAGAACTTGATTCCGGCGCTTGCCCCCGGCAGGGAGATGCTGCGCAGAATCAGCACGATCAGCAGGACGAAGAGCGAGGGCATCAGCACTTTGGAACAGCGCTCGATTCCCTTCTTGACCCCGAACCAGAGAACGATTCCGCACAATGTCATGAACGCAAGCTGTCCGCCGATCACATACCACCATGTGCCGGGAGCCGCCTGCTGAATCGGTGTAAACGCCGCCTGCGCTTCCGCCGCCGTCTTGAATACGAGATTGCCGGTGACGGCTTTGACCGCATAGATCAGCGTCCATCCCCCGACCACGCCGTAATAACCGAGAATCAGGAAAGGCGTGATGACTCCGCTGATCAGCCCGATGGCTTTCCAGCCACCGTAGAGAATGACTGCGCCGAGGAGCATGACCAGAATGCCGTAGCCTATCTGGGAAAATGTGATCAGGGCGATTCCCGAAAGCAGGACGATGCCTCCGAGAAGATCCGCCAGTTTGGAGCGTTTCGGGCAGAGCGCCGCGAAAGCTCCGATCGGGTTCAGGCCCGTGGCTCGCCCGATGGTCAGCTCACCGATCAGGATCGGCAGCCCGATCACCATGATGCAGCACAGATAGACAAGGACAAACGCCCCGCCTCCGTATTTTCCCGTCACATAAGGAAACTTCCAGATGTTGCCGAGGCCGATTGCCGATCCCGCCAAAGCCATCAGGAATCCCCAGTTCCCCGACCAATGCTCCCGCTTTTCACTCATCTCTTTTTCTTCTCCGACTCTGTTTGATTCTTTAATAAGTTCAATTTATTAAAAAAAATTGGTTTCATAGTGCGATGCTCTGCATCGCAAAAATGCTTC